>JAJRXH010000104.1 GCA_024276395.1 archaeon | reverse complement strand
ATAGCATGGCGAAGTCCAGGTATGATTTCATCAGCTATTCGCAAGATTGATTCCAATTCTTTTACGAATTTTTCTACGTTCACGGGCCTCCAGTTTAATCCAATGGATAATGCATAATCATAAATGGCTTCTAATAACTCATAGATTATTTGATCAAAAGCTTGATCATCATCTTTTTTCAAGGGACGATAAAAAATACCAGAATCATATTCATTTTCCTTAAACAAGGTTTCCATCAATTCACTTGAAATTTTCTCTACAACTGTCGAATTCCGTGAAAGTAAATTGCTTTCATGCTCAACGTGTCCTTGATAAAAATCTAAAAACAAAATTGGAAATGGTTTCTTGTTTACGGCCCACATTCTCTCAACATCATAATATAAGGTTTCCTCGGTAATCCTCTCAGTTGCATCATGCGAATAAAATCCTCCCAAGACCCCTCTTAATAGGGTATGATGCAAGGAACGATTAACTTCGCGCAAAGTTATTACCTGCAAGATAAAGGGCGGTGTGGAAATCCCACTTCTATTAATGTTCATTCCTTCATTAAACTGTGTCAATGGAGGATTGTACTTGTGAATGCTGAAAGTAATGCCCAGGTTAGTAAGAAAGTGCATTCCCATCGTGGATTCGCAGTTCTCAAAAATAAATTTTTTCCCAGCTTCGTAATCACCAATTGAAACTATTCGAGCGAGTTGCATGTATCACACACCTAACAAGACGAGAGGACAAAAAAGGATAATTATAAATAAAGAATTAAAAACCGAAAAGGAATCTCTCAGCATCCTAGCATCAAAGATGACTTCATCTTGAGTTTCCTCTTCATTGGAAACATTTGGATGTAAAGTTTCTTCCTTCGAAATCCCTTAATGAATGGAAAGAATCTTTTTTCAACCACCAACAAGCCGAGGAAGAACAATGATCTTGTCTTCTGGTCCAACAATCATATCTATATCAGCACGAACACCGTTTACTAAGACCATAAAAACATCTTTTTCTAGGTTCAATTTTTGTAATAACTCTCCCACAGTAAGTGATTCATCCCCGTGTTCTTCATCTAAAAATATTTCTTGTAATACCAATTCACTTACGGACATATTTTTCTGCCTCCAAGAACTTCAAGTAACTACTAGCACCTCTTTCTTTAAAAAGCTTATCACATCTCTTATCGGGCAGAAACACCAACAATCAATCAAAACCATACTTGTTATGGACACGTTAAAAATAATAGTAAAAAAGTAGAAGAGTTTTTCGAGGTTCTGATATCATAGTGTCTTTCAAAAATGATTCAGAAAGACCCATTAAAAATCATAATATAATGGGAATGGGGTGAATGATGAGAAAAACTTGCCCTAATTGCCACCAAACCAACCCAGCTCGGGCTAAATTCTGTCAGTTTTGCGGTAGAGCATTTCAAATAACTGCATTAATACCATCACGACAAGAATTTCTCTTTCATAAACTAAAAAAATGCGAAAACAATGCATGCTTAGCGTTCATTGACAAGAATCTAATAAAATGTCCAGAATGCCACACCTTCCAGTTGAAACCGCATTTTTCAGACATTTTAGTATCAAGATTCACTAATTATTTCTTAGCGATCATTTTCTATTCCTTCTCTCTAAACGTGCTCTTCCAACAACACTTCTTAACATCCTATTCACCAATAACAATCTTTTTTCTTTTTCTCATAAATAATGAAGATACAGAATTCCTTTTAGTGTCAATAGTTTTACTATCAATTTTTCTCGTTCATATCATTGGGCATTTCATTACTAAAAGGAAAAATATAGGACTTGAAATTTTAGAAATTCAACTATATCTTAAACCCGATGAATCTCCCTCAATCACGGATATTCATCAATTGAAACCAATTTCTTTCAAGAAATTAATCGTGTGGGCAATAGTAGAGACTATAGATTCTTGGACTTTATTTTCTATGTCGTTGCTATCATTTGTTGTAGCGACATTATTATTGAGAGATACAAGCTTGTTCTTTATTAGTGACAAAATGATAAAAGGACTATTAGTCGACAAGAAAAGATTAAGAAGAGTTAACAGCCGCATTAGCAGCATAAATGAGAAACCACAGTTCAGCAGGATGGATAGATATTCATAAACCAAGAAAAAGGAATGAACAATACACGTCAGAAAAAAGCAAAAAGATCTCCAAGTTGCACTTAAATGACTCGTCTAATCATTCCCTCAATGACGATGGGATGTAATTGATGAAATTTTTCAACGGCCTCTGTCAAATTCGACTCTGAACTAGAATAAATTCTCAGCAAGGGTTCACCTCTTCTAACACTCTCACTCTTCTTGAAGAAAAGAATGCCTGCTTCCTTGTCATAAGGAGCTCCAGCAGTCCTAGCAATTTCAACCAAAGTTCTATTATCCATTTCTACGATCCAGCCATCACGAGGTGCGGGAATGTCAACGGAATGAGAACTCAATTCTAGATCTTTTGCTCTCAAACCTGAAGGGCCACCTTGCGCTTCTACGATTTCTTGCATTTTCTCAAGTGCTCTACCAGAGGTCAAGGTCTTAAGAGCCAAATCATGTCCTTGTCCTGGAGGAGCCTTTCCACCCATTTCCAACAACATTCCAGCCAAGCTCGATGCTTTTTCAATTAATGAACGAGAAACAGAAAGATCGTTTGGTGTTTCGAGCGCACGAAAAGCTTCCCACGCTTCCAATTGAGGACCTATTGCATGTCCTACTGGCTTATTTGCATAAGAAATACCACATTTAATGTTAATTTTAAGTTTTCTTCCAATCTGCTTGATACTATGAGCAAAAGACTCTGCCTCTTCGTCATTTGCTATCTTGACTCCCTTCCCACAAGGAATGTCAATAACTAACATTCTCACACCCATCGCAATCTTTTTTGAGAGTATAGATGCCATTATCATAGGTTTTGGATTAATATTAAGGGGATATTCAACTTCGGATATCAATACCGAGTCAGCTGGACATATATCCAATGCTCCTGCCCAAATTATCATTCCTCTAGTTTTCGGTGCTATCTCCAAGATTTCTTCTGGAGCAAAAGACACACGTGCGCCAGTACTCTCCATAATGTCTGCCGTTCCAGCAGCTGAAGTAATGGCTCTACTGCTAGTTTTCGGTATTAACAAGCCATTTGCAGCAACAATAGGTACAATCAACATGCTCACTTTGTTTCCAGGAACTCCTCCCAATGAATGTTTATCGAAAACCATCTCATTAGGAAACCTTAGGATCTTTCCACTTTCAGCGATTGAGCGTGCCAACTGTTCAATTTCACGCACGGACCATTCACCATGAACCATTGAAGCGATGAACATGCTCATTTCAAGAGGCGATAATCGCCTTTTTGCAACATCATTAACAATTTTTGCTATTTGATCATCATTTAGAGTTTTTTTATACAGAAATCGATCTCTTATGGCTTGATAACTCTCTGGAGGCTCTCGACGTTCAAAGGTTATATGAACTATATCTCCAGGCTTGACATGCAATTCGTGCACGATGGAACGCCCTAACCCAATAGTCCCAGGCTTAAGAATATCTTCTCCAACACGAACCACTCGAGAGGTGGAAAAAGAGCGAGACTGAGAGTGGATGATAATTTCAAGTTCACGATGCCTAACTTTCTCTGGATAATCGAAATTAGAGATAAAAATCATCTCTTGAGGAAAAATATCCAGTTCGATCACTTTTAAACTTTTAAGTAATTCATGAGGTTGCTTCTTTTCCATAGTTTTACGCCTTCTTCAACATATGACTTTTTTGAGATTATCTAGAGATTTTTCAAATGTTATCTTGTTCATGGCCGTTTCATTTCACTAGAGGAAAGATAACTACTTTCATCAACTAGAATGAAAAAAACCAATACTTGTTTAATCTTTAAAGAAGATTTAATCTCGAGAAGTTCCAACCTTCAAAATTGTACCTAATCCTTTCGTTCTTCCATCTCGAAACACGAATTTCTGGCCAGGTTGTACATGTTCTGGTTGAAACAAAAATCTAAACTTGCACACGGCACGAGAACCTGTTCTCAAGAACTGACCTTTGGGCAACTCGATGATCGCTTGTTGTCGAATGGTCTTGCAATGAACCATACTATTGTATCCATTTTTAATTGTTGATGGATGATGAAGAACAAATACCTCTGCAATGAAATTCCAAGATGCCCGAAGATCATTCTTGGATGTAAGCACCTGACCCTTGCGCACGACAAATCGCCGATACTTCTTTGGAAATGCCAGGGCCAAGGTAATATATTGGCCAGCTAGGGCAGAACTTACGGGAACTCGTTTATAATGAATCGACTTAATTTTAACTGGAACGAAATGACCGTCTGAGGTCGGTCCAATCTTCATCATTTCTCCTTCTCTGACCATCCCGCTTTCAACAACACCAGAAACCACTAAACCTGCTCCTGGAACATTGGGAAAAATTTCCTGCACGTACAACAGAAAATCCAAGGATTGTCGATACTTCCACTCATAACGAGAAGGTAGCAAGTTAAGAAATGTCCTCAAGAGATCAACATTTTCACCGCTAACGAAACTTACCTTGAATATAGGTACCACTCGTCCATTAGGAATCCGTCGTGCAGCGACAGCTACATCATCAATGTTTTTTATGACCAAGGGTATTTTGGAGATGCCAACACCTTTTAATAACTTCTTGATGTCATTTATTACTTCTGATACTAGATGTGGAACCATATCAATTTTTGAGAGCACGATGAAAAATGGAATGCGCAGAGCTAAGGCTAGCCCTATATGCTCCCTCGTCATTGGAAGAATGCCAGCATTAGCACCAATGACCACTGCCATGTAGTCACAAAAGTTTCCAGTTATCCCAAAAATTGTTGTCTTGAGATATCTTTCATGTCCAGCAAGATCAACAAAACGAATCAACTTGGCAGAGTGTTCCAAGATTTCGTGTGGCATTCTTGAAGGTAGTTCCGGATTTGTATAGTTCGTCACGTTACCATGGACATCAAAACCCAAAACCTTTGTAGCAATGGATGATGTTCTTCCTGTAGCACTCTCATGAGGATGATTAAACACGAATTCTCGTGTTTTACCTTGACCATCGTCAAGTTGTCCGGTAATGAGACAACCCAACATTGTGGATTTACCGGAATCAACATTTCCAGCCAGTGAAACAGTAACCTCAATGGGGGGTTGAGTGGTAGGAACACGTCTAATGAGGACTTCTGCCGTGTAATATCCTTTTCTTACTTCAGTCCTACGAATGATAGTTGGAACTGCTCTAACTTTTCGTGCAATTAATTTAAGATTATTTAATGAAGCCTCCAGCTCCGTCAGAGGAATTCCCACTAGGGCTCCGTTATCCTCAACACCAATTTCGTATATTGCCTCACCATTCCCTTCATTAAGACGATATTGCATCTGTGAAGCCAATCTCTCGAGCCTTTGTTCACTTAACGGTTTAACAAGCAACTTATATTCTATCGGACCAGACTCTTTTTCCTTGGGAAGATATGAAGAATTCATCTTCTTACACGACCATATTAAAAATTTAGCTAAACACGTGATGCTCTGATCTCTTTCATCTTGTAATCCGCATTCATCCT
>JAJRXH010000103.1 GCA_024276395.1 archaeon | reverse complement strand
ATTATTGGAAATTCTGCAAGAAAAGGAAGTTACATTTCCAACTTGTCCACGGAAAACGATCATTATTTTGCGAGAGGTGGTATTGGAGCTGTCTTGTGGAGCAAAGGACTAAGAGGACTGATAATAGCTCCAAGCAAGAAAAAAAGAACGATAATTAAAGACTTCGAGAAACGACAAAGATTTGAAGCAATCATCGAAATGATAAACCGTCAACTAATGAAATCACGACTTCTTGAAGATTTACAGAAGAAAGGCACATTACATTTCCTTCCAAAATTACTCGAAAGAGAAATGATTACCAAAAAACAACTTAGTGAACCCATTACGCCACGACAATTAAACCAATCGGAAAAAGATTTTTTTGTCAAGTTAAACGCATCAACAAATGGACAAAATGCGACAGTTGATGAAGAAAAACAAAAAACAAATGAAATGGAGACATGTAACGAATTCGAGAAAATTATATCAGAGAAAGATTCCAAAAAAGAAGAAAATGATGAAGAAATAACAGAAAAAGAAGAACCAAGACGACAATTACGACATATCCTCAACATTCCACTCTTCAAGAAACTTCTTCCTTGGCTAAGTCTAGGGCCAAATCTTAATCAATTTGACTTCAAAAAGGTTAAAAAATCCATCATTCTCTGCAATGAAGAAGGAATTGATGCCATTTCCATTGGCGGCGCTTTGGGAAATCTTGCCTATCTTGCTGAATTAGGGCAATTCCCAGGAATGGACTTGTTACGGTGGAACCAACAAAAACTTAATGATTTATTGCCTCAAGTTATAGAAAATCAACCTCCCATTGGAAGATGGTTAAATGTCGGCGAGTATTATATTTTAGAGCAAAAAGGCCTCAACAATGGAACGTGTTTCAAGAAGCAGTTCATTGGACCGCTAAATCCAAGAATGAGTCTCTCTTTCATCTTGGGTGCTGCTCTTTCACCAAGAGGTGGTTGCCACCTGAGAGGTGGAATGGGTTGGGTCAATGATGTACTAAACATCCCTGTACAGGATGAAACTACTAGAAAAAAGAGGGCAGTTGACATTTGTTATCACCAGAGCATTCTTCTCACGATTTTTGACACCTTAGGATTCGATTATTTCACCTATTTTTGTCTCATTGACTCAATTAACCATGATGATAAAGAAAAGAACCTGATGGGACGAATACATTCAAAAATAAAGAGCAAATTCTTCTGGAAGACGGTCATGAACCAACTAGAACCCTTGGGAAAATTGATTACATTACTTAATGATCAATCTTCATCAAGAGAGTGGACAGCAAAAAAACTGTGGGAAGTTGGCATGAGAGGATTCTTGACTGAACACTTGTTTAACTTGAGAAACGACATTTCAAGTATTGAGGAGTCAATTTCACTGAACATCCCTTCATCCACCAATCATATCATTGAAGATAATTACCACGAGTGTTTATTAAATGTCTTTGATTTACTTCAATTGGACGAAAATGGTTATCCACGACAAAAGTTACTAAAGAAACTTCAACTGAAGCGTTTATTGACTCAGTTTTGATAAAATGACAAAAATGAAATGGTAATGAAGATGTTCCGTCGGAAAATAAAACTGCCCCACACGGCATTTTTCATTGTAAGAAATGGAATTCCTAACACGACACTAGGATTCTCAGAACATGAAAGCGTACTCTTTGGTGGAATCATTACGGCATTAAATGACCTAACCTCAGCTGAAGTGGGGATTGGACGATTAGACATCATTGAAGCGGAGGAAGGACACATCATCACAACATCAGTGCCAGACGGAAGCATCATTGGTTTTTTCATCAAGGGACGAAAACTTGGGCCAAACCTCATCAAAAGCATTAGAGATTTGACTACCATCATCGGATTGAACTTCTGGCATAAATATTCATTAGATAAAAGTTTTCAAGAAACACTAGAACATGGCACGCTTCCAGATAAATACCAAATTGGTGTCACGTATTCTTCCGTGAGAATCTGGAGGAAAAACCAGATTGACTTTCCATTCCAAGAAACGAATGATCTAGAAAAGTTCATCAGAGGACTGAATGAAGGTATCATTGACGAACTCCAAGCCAACATTCAAATGGATGAATTGATCTTTCCAAGCAAGTACTTTCACTTGGAAGAATACCTGTATCATACTATTTTAAAGCATTACTTGCAAAAAGATGTTGCACCACTCCTTGTTGCCAAGAACATCGAAATAATACCTTATCTCTTGCGTTCACAAGTTAAGAACATACTTAATCGTTATCTGAAGACAAGAGGTCCCATAAAAATATTCAAAGAGATCATTTCACAGCACGTGGAGGCCGTTCATTGGTAAAAAAAGAAAAGAAAGATTTCGTTGATGACAAATCAACCGAATGGCCAAAATCCGAACACGTGATGATGGTCACCGCTCAAAAACTAATGTACGAAATCATAAGAAAGTTAGAGCGAGTAGAACGCCCCATTGGTGGAATTTCCATCTTCTTGCTCTACTATCTATTACTTCATATCTTTCCCATCAAGAGAGCACGCTCCATCATCAAGAATCATCCTGGCTATGCGGCATTATTCGAAGAACTCGGATTAGATGCTGCTACATTAATGGACTCAGATGCACTCATTGAAAAAATAGAAGACATCATCTTCGATGATCTTAGCGGCTCAGAAGAAGTCACGCACATCGCCATCAACAACATTCTCAAAGCCATCAGCGTTCTATGGGGTGATTTGTTCACCTTCTTGTGGGGCTCTGACGAAACCCCAGGAATTTTTCATCAAATTGTCATCTCTGAAATTCAACAGGTATCACGAACGTACGACATTTTATACAGAGTTTTGGCCGTCTATCAGTGGATTTTTTCTAAAAAATGGAAGTATTTCTTCCCAGAAGACATCATTTACTCTCAGGATGAACTCTTCGGAATATTAAGAGGGAGACTAGACGAACGAACGGACTTGGATGACTCTGACTCATTAAGTCTTTATACCATTCTTGCTACAGAACCAGAGACCTTCAAGAAAATTATCGTGCATAAAATACGTGAAAAGATCATTAATACCATCCAAAAACCCATTGAAGAAATACTTGTTGGTCTAGAAGACGCCATCATGCATTCTTACGAATCCATCATCTTCCAGCTGCAAGACTTAGAAGCAAAATTCCCCCCATCATCACCAATCATCAAAAATCTCATTAAAGATATCCGCAAATTACATAAAAATCCCAATAAAATTAATACTGTCGTGATTAAAAATCTCAAGGAACGTGTCACTTCTCAGATTAGAGAATTCCTAAAAGAAGCAGAGCATGAATTCACGAAAGTTGAAAAAGAATTCTTCAAACAATTAAAAGGTAAGCCGCCTTATTTCCAATATTTACAATTTGATGAACAATCGTACACTTGGAAAGTGGCATCCCCCGAAAAGATACTTAAATCCTTAAGCAAGGCGATGTCACTTCACCAATACCTAGATGTGGACGAAGAACCAAGGAGAAAAAGCCTACTAAAAAGATTATTACCCATTGGGAAGCCGAAAAAGGGCTTATATCAGCAGATCATTGAAATGTTCTATCCTTATAACCTAAAGTTCATCCATTCCTCGTATCTTGCAGCAACCGTGCTAGAAAAAAACGTCTTTGATCTTTTTGAATTGTTAAGTCCATCCAAACTCAATACTGAAGAACATTTGACCTTGATCACATATCTAATGAAACTGAAGATGGACACGGGAAATGAAGACTTGCATGTCTGGCTTCTTGAGGCGAACAGAGATGTAATAGAAAATCTCTTTATGGATTCCATCGAATTTCTGAAAAAAGCTTTCTTCAAGGAATCACCACCACTTTATCATGCCGAAGGAACTAGAAGAACTAGTTACATTCCACTCGTGGAATTTGATGCACAATGGTTTAACAAAACAAACCCTTCAGAACTATTTCCAAAGGACCACATTCACGTGTTTTATGACGAGCACCGCCACATCTTTCAAATAGGAATGATTCCCGTGAATATCGAACGAGCAATTGGATCAAACCTATATGAGGCATTGCTCAACCACGTTGCCAGAATGCTTGGAAAATATTATTGGAAACCAGTAATCAATTTACTGGAGCCCTTCTTAACGGCATTAGCCCCTCAAGCAATGATCAATCTAGAAACATGCCCCATACCCTATAAGATAGTTGACTCATTTTGGACAGGTATTTGAAGTCACCAAAATAGAGCCACACATGGAGGAAATGACCATGGAACGAACATTCGTGATGATAAAACCAGATGCCGTGCAAAGAGGATTAGTTGGAGAAATAATAAAGAGATTCGAACAGAAAGGACTGAAAATAGTTGGACTTAAAATGATCCAAATGGATCGAGACCTCGCAGAACAATTGTATGACATCCACAAGGGGAAACCTTTCTTTGAGCCCTTGATTCAGTACATCACGTCAGCTCCTGTCGTTACTTTGGTACTAGAAGGAGAAAATGCTGTCAACATAGTTAGAAAAATAATAGGCGCGACCAATGCTGCTGAAGCGAATCCTGGAACGATAAGAGGAGATTTTGCCTTGACAATTGGACGCAATGTTGTCCATGCTAGTGATGCTCCAGAAAGAGCTCAGTACGAATTAAGCTTGTTCTTCAGTGAAAAAGACTTATGCAACTGGAAACGAATTGATCAAGATTGGTTATATGAATGAGGAATGAGGATTATTGACCGATCTCCTTACTTTCCCTTTATTTCATTTCATTTTCACGTGATGATAAAAATGGAGCCACTAGAAATCTCAGAGATTCTGGATAACTTTTCAATCGAAGCATTTCTAAATTCAGCACTCCGCTTAAGACTTTCTGACCTTCTTCAAGCGACCAACGACGAACTTCTAGGAGAAGAATCGGAAGAACAAGAATCAGTATCTCAACAATTCAAAATCCGTGAAATTGCTAACCGTCCAATTAAAAAAGCGTGCATAGTTGGCACCGTTGTCAGCATCGAAAATTTTGGAAATGATGTGGTCTTTTACATCGATGATGGAACAGAAAGAGCATTAGTCAGACAAACAAGTAAGAATGATCAACCATGGCAAAAAAACACGATCACTCAATGGCAAGCAGTTAAAGTTATTGGAAATATTTCAATTCAACACAATCCACTTTCAGAAACAGACGACATTGTCATCGATGCTGAAATAATTAGACCGTTAGAAACAGATATGGAAGAATTCGTTCACCGTCTGGATGCCGTGAGAACTCGATTCACCATCAAAAAAATCAATGAACGCCAAAGACTTCAAGCAAAAACTGAACAACAACTAAAAACCACGAACATCACGGATAGGAACGGGAATCCAGTGGTTCTCGATGATCTAATTGAAATAGTAAAGGAAATCATTAGAAACCTTGACATCAATCAACGTGGTACATCTTTCGATGAAATTTTGGAAGAATTGACTAATCAGGGATATCAAATTACTGAAGAAGCATTAGATGAAATAATTCTTGATTTAATGGACAGAGGAGAACTCTTCGAACCTCGTGCTGGATATTATCAACTAGTATACTAAATTAATTTCCTTCGACTTAAGCACATCAAACAATGTGACCTCATAATTTCTTCCACTTGAAAATATAATACTTCACGGACTTATCTTCCAAAACAGTGGCAATGACATATTTCTTCCGCACCGTTGTCGCTACACGGCCAGCACGAACTAGATCAATTGGTGCTAACCTTCTTTCACGTGGAAAGACTGACACCACGAATACAGAATGTTCTATCCCTGGTCCTCTCTTGTACACGCTAAAATCAGTTCCAAATTTTAGTCCAGGTCTAACGACATATTTCTTGTTCCGTAGGTCCTTATATACTGCGTAAAGATCCTCAAATAAGTTGAAACGCGACTTACAATGTTCGAAATAAGCATCTGGATTGATTTCTTCACCCTTTTCATCCCTTACTGCTATGATCTCGTGCTCCATTAAATAAAGCGCATCAAATGGACTTAGTTCTAGCGGTCTGTTAAATCTTGGGGATTTCGGCTTTCTTATTCCGACAGGCTTCCCAAAATACCCTAACTGGTATATTTGAGTGCCCAATAGAGGATCCCAGATAATAACTTGCTCTCCAGCCAAATGTCCCTCAGCGAGAGGCTTGTACGGCACGTGCTTGAAAAAAGGAGATGACTCCACCGTGGAAATGATACTTGATTCCATCTCTTCTCACTCCCTATGATTCTGCTTCGTCCAGTGATGAAAACACTCGCATTATTTAAACAGTTCTGATGTTCAATCGTTTCGTCCATCTTGTTTATTTCAAAAAGATGACCTTGTCTCCAAAACTCTCAAGGTGTAATACTTCTCAATATCCACATCCATGGGCTCCAAGTGATGAATTTCATATCCATTTGCTACTTTTCGTCCAAATATCCTTATAACTTGTCCCTCTGGTAATTCATGGAGGTACCTTCCAGAGACTAACTCATCTGGTAACGTGAAAACAAAACTTTCCCCTTCCATCGTTTGATCTGTAACTTCCAAGATGTTTGGTAACTTGATCGATTTTATGATCACGATAACTCTCCAATTATAATCAATTGGCAAGTAATCTAGTTGATTTAACATTATTTCTCGGTAGACTTCACTTCTTACCATCATTCATCACGTATCTTTCCGATAATGAACCAATGATGCGCCTGGTATTGGTGAATATTAAGGGATTCAACCACTTGATATCCTGAGGATTCTAGCTGACCAAGAACTTTTTGATGTACCATTTCTGGGGGTATGGTGGTGTCAATGCTCTGAGTCTTCAAAGCAAGTAAAAAGTATCCAGATTTCTTCAAAAACCATTCTATATTTGTCTTCAAGATTTCGACTTGATCCGGCTGTGATACATCCTGGTAAATGATGTCCACGGGTTCCATAAAAGCACCATACACGTGAGGTTGCCGAGCATCTGACACGATAGGTATCATATTTACCCGAAGTTCACAAAGTTTAACCAGATTACGTGCATTACGCGTCGAAAATTCCACACAATAAACCAGGCCATCTAAATCCATCAAGTCAGACACGTGGCTAGCTGTTGTTCCAGAAGCAGCCCCCAAGTAAAGCAATCTTTTTGAACGGAATGATGGAAGATGCTCGGCGCCAGATAAAATGGCAGCTGATAATTTTGATCGATAAGGGTTCCAGTACCGCAACTCAATTCCTTCATAATTAATTAATTGCTCACCATAGACTGTGGCACCTGGAACCAAGTTTTTCGTCAAAACATACCTAGCACCATCCTCTCTTTCCATCAAGAACGCATTATCCAAATAATACCTATCAATTTTCATTTCCTCTTGCGACCTCGCTTCATTTTTTTACGATCCTTGAAACGGCGATGTTCTTTACCAGATCTCCTTGGCTTACGGCGATATCTTCTTTTCTGATCACGTTTTTTCTCGTCTTTCTCCGATGGCTTCTTTTTTGGCGGCTTAGGAAACTGTTTTTTAATCTGTTCAATTCTGTCCAGCAAATCACGCAGTAGTTCTTCTCCACGGTCCTCAGAAGAAAAATAGTCAAGACGTGCTGCAATGGCCAACTTATTTGCCAAAGCTCGTGCTATCTTTCCACGAAGATACTTGGAAGATCCATGAATGCGTGCATCCTGATAAATTAACCCGTGCTTAGGAGGTTTCGCGCCATGTCGAAGATGGAGAAAAACAGCTTTTTCGGCACCGAGCACTTGAATTCGACTAGCTGGCATTTTCGCCAATTGTTCTAATCCACCTGCCTTGGCTATAAGTTTTGATCCTAGAACTGCTCCAACCAAGGATTTAATGTTAGGAGCGATCTT
>JAJRXH010000102.1 GCA_024276395.1 archaeon | reverse complement strand
TGTCTCTCGAGCTAATTGACGAATCATTGCTAAGTTTCGCGCATCATCATTCTTTTCCTTGATGGGAGTTTCAAGAATCATTGGCAATCTCTGGAAAAAAGAGTCAGAAAGGAACGTCTTCCATCCATTCTTGCCAATGTATCCTTCACCAATGTGCCAATGCCGATCTTTTCCTTTACCCAGGTCCTCCTTGCTATCATTCGTATGCACGAGATGAACCTTGTCAAGCCCAATGGCTTGATCCAACTCCTCCTTCACTTGATCCAATGTCCCGGGATCACGAATGTCATATCCCGCTGCAAAAACGTGACAAGTATCGAAACAGACACCAACACGTTCATCGTCCACCAATTCGATGATTTTTCCAATCTCTTCGAATTTTACACCCACTTGATTCCTTGCACCAGCTGATGTCTCGAGCAAGAGCCTTCTCTTAGAATCAAATTCGCTTTCTTTTAGCACATCGATTAATGCTTGGGCAACTCGCTGAATGCCAAAGTCAATACCCTTACCTTTATGCGATCCAATGTGAATGACTACATGGTCAACATCAAGCTGATTTGCCTTGAGTAACTCGTCAGCCAAGACTTGTTTCGATTTTTTCCAGTTCTCATCCTCGGGTGATGCAAAATTTGGTAAATATGGCAAGTGAATGACAATTGGCCGCAACTTAGCATCACGAGAAAGTTGCCTGAATTGTTCTGCATCTTCATCTGCTATGGGAGGTCTTGCCCATCCCCTTGGTGAAGATGTAAAAATTTGAAACGTGTCACATTGCAAGGATAACGCATTCTTTACTGCCTTCCAGATCTTTCCAGCTGCTGAAACATGATAACCAAACCTGAAGGGATGCGGTGTCACCTTTCATCTTCTCCATTAACATCATGCGTTGCAAGAAAACATCATCAAGACAAGCTGAAAAAAGTTGCGTAATGGCTGATCAATCCAACGTTATCAGTCAAAAGAGGACAAGAGAATGGCTGACGATGAGGTGATGATAGGTATCTTGAACAGTTCCCACCGTCCAAGTGAAAAGATAAGATAAAAAAACGATTTTCACTAAACTAAAGATCATCAATGAGATCTTTAGGAATGTCTCTCATACCTAACTGACGTAACAAGTATTCCCTCAACCCCATCGAATCTAACCATTCGGAAAAGGACATGATTTCATCATCAAGAGCTGCCCAGGTAAAATAGTCCCAACGAGTAAATCGTTTTTTCTTTCGTAATTTCAAGTTTTCGCGACTTTCACCTTTAATGAGTAGATTCACGATTTGATCAATGAAGTCATTCAACCTCTTTCGCCAAACCTCGTATGGAGGCAAACCGTTCTTCACTAGATATCGCTCATAATTGATGGCAAGTCGTCGAAGTAATTCTTGTCCGAAACTTTTCCTAAACTTGGTCGATTCATTTTGCCTCATTTTAGAAACCAACATTTTTGGTTACACCTCTATGTAAAAAGACGTTTAACTAATTTAAACCGTTTGTGGAACACTTTTCTCCAATGAAGGAAGAAAGCTCAATCACGTTACAACTTCCCAAAAAAAGACCTTCAAAAATTCCATCACCTGAAAGGGCCATTTTTCTCATCTCACCATTCACAGAACATAGCAAGACAGAATCATTCACTCAATGACAACCACTGACACCAGTGGACCAGATTTTTTTGCTCAGACCTCTGTTAATTCCAGCCGCCTTGCAAACAATTAAAAAACAGTAACATGAAAAGTACCATCTGGAAGACCTCTTTCAGTGGACTGTCCCTAGGAGCCCTCCTCGAAATGAATGATTTCAAGAATTCAGATCACATAGTTGAAACGCGGGGCCTCATCAAGTTTTTTGGTAAAAAATCTGTTGTTCACAAGTTGAATCTCAAGGTGCCCTGTGGAGGAATCTTTGGATTCCTAGGACCTAATGGAGCTGGCAAGTCCACGACCATCAAGATGATTCTTGGATTATTACGTCCCACTTCTGGAAGCATCAAAGTATTTGGAATGAAACTTCAAGAACATCGACAAAAAATTCTCCAAAGAGTTGGTTATCTTCCAGAGAATCCCATTCTGTATGAAAAAATGCGTGTCATCGATTACATTCGTTACATGGCTCGTCTCCACAAGGTAAGAGGCGATCTTCGCAAGAAATCTCTGGAAATACTAGATTTTTTTGGAATTGCGAGACAATCTTTTTCACAATGTCGCGAGTTATCTGCCGGACAACGCCAACGAGTGGGACTTGCCCAGGCCTTCGTCCACGACCCAGAATTTGTCATTCTAGATGAGCCCACTACCAACTTGGATCCTTTAGGACGACTACAGGTTTTCGAGAAACTACGGCAATTGGTCGAAGAAAAGGAGAAAACCATCTTCATATCAAGTCACATCTTACCAGAAATTGAAAGGCTTTGTGATCATCTAGGCATCCTCAGCGAAGGAAAACTGGTAGCTGCTGGCTCAATGGCATCCTTCGTGGCACATGCCACGGACAAGGAATACGTGATCATCGTGGATCGACCAACCGAACTTTACCATGATTTAAGGCCACTTCCCAACATCATCGACCTTGAAGAAAAAGAATTCCAAATCGTCGTTCAAGTAAAACCTCATCAGGAGCATCAATTCAAAAAACAACTATTAGAGATCATTCTAGAGAAAAATTACCAATTAAAAGCATTTAAACCCTTGTACACGCCAATAGAAAAAACTTTCATTGACGCGTTGGGAATACGTTCAAAAAGGGATCTTGAAAATGTCAATGAGTGACGAGTTAAGAGTTGATATCTTTCCTTACCGGAAATACTTAGCAAGAGTCAAGAGTTTCATTCTCGATTCTTCCATTTTAATCATAGCCTCTCATCAAATCAAGCAAGCCATCTTTAGTAGAAGATTCTTGCTCATTCTTTTCGCCCTAATCCTCCCACTTTTCGTGCAAGTTGTTTATGAGCCAGCCCCCATTGCAAGCACGAAAAATGATCTAAAAAAATTTTATGAGCCCTTTGAAGCGAAATACTTGCTCAACCTATTTTCTCCGCTAGATGTGGAGCGAGTCCCTTTTGGAAATTTAGCGAGCCTCATTTTCATCGTTTTTCTCATTCTCAGCTGCTCTGAATTTGTAGCTCAAGAATACGAAGAAAAAACCATTAGCATGCTCCTAGTGAAGCCTTTACGAAGAAGTGACATCATCTTTGGCAAGCTTCTAGGATTCATCGCCCTTCTGAGTCTTGCTCAATTGTTCATCTTTGTTGGGCACGCTGCTGCGCTAACATGGCAAATGCAAGCGTCTAGTCAGTCTTTCCTACAGTTAGTTTTCTCCTCAATTCCAGTCCTCCAAGTTCTCTTCATGCTCGGAGTGTTATTCATCGCCAGCTTCATGATGATGCTTAGCACCTACTTTAACAAGGGATTGCACGCTGCATTAACTGGCATTTTCCTCTATTTCGGTGATGAAATCTTCGTGAAAGCCTTAGTTGGACCAGAATATCGCCTACCATACCAATTGGG
>JAJRXH010000011.1 GCA_024276395.1 archaeon | reverse complement strand
TGATCTCTTGAACGATGATCTCCATCACCCAAATGTCGAGAAATTCAAGAAAATGACTAGTCAGTGGGAAGGAGACCATTTCATCGTAAGTGCTAAGACGGGAGTCGGCGTCGACGAACTTTTTCTGGCCCTATTCCACGGAATCATTGAATCATGATCAATCAAATCATCGAAAAGGAAATCAATATCGTAGGAATGATTGCGAAGCGGATGAGAATTATGGGTTATGGGTACAACACGAACATCCACGGAAAAATTCTCGATTTTTTAAAAGATGCTCCACGAGGGCTATCGACAACCCAAATCACTCAGTTACTTAATGAATCGGGAGTCAAGATATCACGCGTGAGCGTGAGGAAATACTTGCTTGAATTGTTTGGACAAGGGTTGGTACAACGTGATAAGATTGGAGTTGCACGAGTTTGGTATCTCACTCCCGCAAATGAAAAAGGACGACCACTCATTTCTCCTCAAGAATGGGAGATCATTGATGACATTTTCAATTTTCTCAATCTTCAAGATAACTTGAAAAGCATTCAAGAAATAGCCGATGCCTTGGAAGTGAATCGAAACACAATTGCTAACATTCTCAGAGTTATGGAGCAGCTTGGGCTAGTGGAAGAACGAGGACAAGGTAGAAATAGCCTTTGGCGCGTGAAAGCGGAATTGGAGAACTTGAGTCACGTGTTTTCAAGGATTGCGGTTATCCTCATTGAGTGCACGGTATGTCCCACACCAGCATCAGATACTGACTCGGCGCTGAATGGTGAGATGAAAACGCCCAAGAATGGTGATAAAACGGGAAGCGATGAGAAACAACTTCCCACGGAACTTTTGATGACAAAAGTCTTGAGTATGAATTCCATTGCCCGTGAAATGGCCGACTTCAAGGATCACGTGCCGAATAATCTAAGTCTCAAGGAAATAGAGATTAGAATGTTTCAGAGACCCCTCATCACTCCTTACTTGTTATCCAAGTTGGAAAGCATCGTGAAAAGCCAAGATCTAGATATAAGGATGCATCTAGAAGTACTGCCCAAATCATTAGAATTACACGAGATTTTTCCAAGGTTAGAACGGGAGCGCAACACTTTTTGGAAAGTTTCCGCGCAAATTGAGGAAAAAGTTAGCAAGGAAAACAATGAACCTCCTCGATACTTGATTACCTATCAAGATGTTACGGCTAAATTCCATATGAAGCACCTCATTTGGCGCAGTGCACGAAGTTTTCAAGACTTTTTCAAGAAAATTTCAGTGCCAGTAACGCTTATTACTCCCGAGTTTCAGGTTATCGAAGGAAATGAGGCTTTTCAGCAGTTGATAGGCCCAACTGAACGATTCTGGGGTTACCATTGTTTCAGCTTATTTCGAGGGAAAAGTCGTCAATGCGCAGATTGTCCCATTCTCCGTAAAGAGTTGCCTGAAAGACGTTTAGCGGCAAGACAAGAAACTCAGATTAGTATTGATGGTGAGGAATGGATTTTTCATCCTGGAGAGCAAGCTCCAAGAAGATATAACATGCGAGTGATTGCTAACATTAGTCCTCGGGAAGCTAAAATTACTTCTTATTTTTTGGTTCTTCAAGTTTCTGATGAAGAATGAGGATGTTCATCGATACTTTATTTTACTTTCAAGATAATCTCGACCAACTAACCCCTTTTGATGAAATGAAAAAATGAACATTTTTTTAGGTTAACAAGTGGCATTCTGTCCATCATAAGCTGGAGGCGGACGTTCTTTCATGGAGTTTCTTCTTGGCCTCCATTGCTTGGAGCATATAATGGATGGCAAGATCTGCGTTGCCTATCATGCCGTGAAGGTGTGACAAGATGTTGAGTGCGACTGCCATGTCTTGTGGGTCTTGCATCAGGCGTGCAATGTGATAAAATGACTCAATTGCCCGTATGGCAATTTCCGGATTTCTCTTGTTCCAAAAAAACTGACTGATGTTTATTAAAGGTGCTGCTTCAAGCCATCTGGCACCACAAGATCGAGCTTGTGCCAGTGATTCTAGAAAAAGACGTTTTGCATCTGCTAATTGTTTTTTTTCTACTAAAAGCATTCCCCAACGATTTTTAATTATTGATAGAAGGTGTCCAGCATTAATTTCCTTGGCCACTTGCAAGGAATTAAGGTAACAACGTTCTGCTTCTTGGAGTTCATCAAGGTTCGAATGGAGTTGACCAAGGCGAAGATGTGACTTGGCAAGAAAGTAACGATTTCCTTCACGTTCTTGCAGTTGGATGATTTCTCTTAACTCATTGATCCCTTGATCGACTTGCTCTCTCGTGCGTCGAAATAAATATACTCGTCTAATGACGATGAGTGGCAATACATGCGTGATGATTAAGGGATCTTTTTCAGCTAGGCCACGGATTTTTTCTTCTGCTTTCAAGGTCTCATGGGCATTTCTTTGAATTGAATGGATGAATCCTTTCGCAGCCTCTATTTCAGCGACAATGAGTGGTTTATTACAGGTAGGTGAAGAGAGTTGGTCGATGAGTCGGATGGTAGTGGGCATTTCGGCACGAAAAGCCCAACCTAGCGCTTGATAACTCCGAAAACCCGAAAATTTCTCGGTATTTTTCAGTTGTGGCTGCGTGAGAAAGAAGAGATTGCCCACTTGAAAAGCAATCTTTCCAGCGATTAATGCGAGAGTTTCATCCAGTTCAAGCTGATGTAATCGGATGGAATCTACCAGTTCGTGGAAGAAAAGATTCAAGTCGAGAAATCTTCCAACTTGATGAGCCTCATGGAGACTGGAAACAATCGTTTCTAGGTATTCTAAAGTCTCCGTCTTTAAATGGCTTAAATATGGTTTAATCTCTGGGATGATGGATAACGACATTAATTTTTCATCCGTGTGGTTTCTTCGAAAAAACCTATAGGATTGTCATTAAAAAAGATGATGATCGAACCTTTCATAATGTCAATGATGATGAATGGAATTTTCAAGCTAGTTTGGATTGCTGAAATTAATGGATTTAAAAGAAAAAACCTGCTTGGTTCAGTATTAATCTCTCAAATGATGATTAAATATGAAAAGCGTCATTCAAGTGTATCTTGACAAGAGATAAAAGAGAATGTGGCTTTAGAAGAGACAAAGTTGATGCGTGAAATGAAAATGCTTTCTCATTCGTCATGAAAAAAGAAAAAGTCAGAAAAAATGAAAATTCAGTATTGCTTGTTCCATTTCTTCCTTTTAGCGAGAGTGTTAAGTGCAATTACAGCTAGTGTTCCGACTACAAGGGTAAATTCAAGAATTGGCGTTGATATTGTCGAGATGGGGCGTGTCGTCGTGATGGAAGTGGTATTGCTCTCTGGAGGTAAGGTTAGAAAGAGAGAATCATGTCGTGCTAGCCAAAACTGTACTTCCATGGAGACGTTCGTCGAAATGAAACCTTGCACGAGGATGTCGGTGAGATTTCCAGATTCGTCTTGAACGTAACCATCTATCGTACTTTCTTGAGAGAAGTCCAGCCGCATTTTTAAATTAGTAATCATCCGTGTTGCTTGTTCATATCCTAAGATTATTTTGATTTGGATGTTGAAGGACGCATTTATTGGTACTGGAAAGTCTGGGAAGAGAAATGCGTTGGATATTTCAAGAAACGTGTCATTAGTGCCCCTCCATTGTTCGATAGATATGGAAGCAAAATCTAGGTCATTGATCGTCATTGGTCTGGTGATGTTTTCTTTAGTCCATTGAAGTTGATAACCTTCGACCGTTTTATTTGGTAATTCAATGGATCCTGGTAAATAAATCTTTCTCATTCCGGGAATTAACATAAACCCTTCCATTGGCAAGGAACTTGGAATGTAGCTTTCATTATAAGGAAAATTCACGGTATGATTCTCAACAACAGTAGTGGGGATTCCTACCTCCCTACCAGATTTGTTATCCCATCCAATTCCAGGTTCATAACTTGCGATTTCCCATTCCCAATACGAATCAGTAGCGTTATCGATGCGCGTCATGGTTTCATTGGTCTTGAACTGCGTGGTGCTAACTTCCGTGATTTTTTCTTCCAAGCTTTCAAAAATCGTATTCATCACAACATCCGTGCTATTAATGATTTGTCCCCATATTTCGGGGTCAGAGGTATTCGTACCCTTGATGTTTATCAAGGAGGTAAATTTACTAGTGGCATTTCCAGTGAGAACAAACCCGTCGTTGACTTGAGGATGATAACTCGTGTTGTTACTTAAATTAATTTGTCCATTAGTAATGGAGAGAGTCATTGGGCTTACTAACAGTAATCCCATAAACGCAAATCTCATTACATCAAGAACCTTTTTGGAGAACTCAGTGGTGACACTCAATATTTTCTCCTCCGCCCATTGATATTAATGAGCGATTATAAATAGATTTCGTAGAAAAAAGATGACTAAAAAAGTTTTTTTCACGATTAGGCAACAAAACACTATTAACATCAAAAAAACTATCTTTCTATTTTTTTAAATTGGATGACATAGCTCTTCTATCTTCATAACACATTTCTAAAGGAAACTTGGTTCGATGTCTGTTTCGGATGATACGGTTACCATTAAGTGAATTGTGTGGTAAAATTTCGTCATTTTGGCAAGTTTTTTTAAGAGAAAGCCGTGAGAGATACAAATGCTAGATCTTCATCTGAAAGCTCGTTTTGGGGATCATTCACCAATGGTTAACTCAAGTGGAAGAACAAGGCTAATAAACAAGAGGTCTTGGTGGGTTCTTGAATGTAATGGCAATAACTGTCATGAGGTGTGACAATATGGATATTTCCTTCTTGAACGTAGATGGTATCACCATCCCAGAACCCCCACCTTACAAGATAAAGACTGTTGAATTCACTCGAATCCCGACTAAAGATGAAAGAACTAAAATTTTACGTGAAGCCAGATATAACTTGTTTAATGTGCCCTCTGAAGCTATTTATCTTGATCTTTTGACAGATTCAGGGACAGCGGCAATGAGTGATCTTCAATGGAGTGCTTTGATGCGTGGTGATGAGGCCTATGCTTCTGCCCGCAGCTTTTTCAATTTCCGTAAGGCCATTCAAGAAATTATGGGGTATAATTACGTGATTCCCACGCATCAAGGACGTGCTGCTGAATTCTTGTTTTTCAAGGCACTAGAATTGGGGCCTGGTGATTATGCCCTTAGTAACCAGTTTTTTGATACCACGCATGCCAACATCGTGAACAGAGGTGCTAAGGCCATCGACCTTGTCATTGAAGACGCCTATGACGTCCAAAAGGAACTTCCTTTCAAGGGAGACATTGATCTTAAAAAAGTGGAGCAGTTTCTTTCAGATTACCCTGGAAAAGTGAAAACAATCATTCTGACGATCACGAACAATTCTGGCGGAGGGCAGCCCGTATCTCTAGATAACATCCAAAAATTGGGGACATTAGCCAAGGAATACAACGTGCCATTCTTCCTTGATGCTGCTCGTTTTGCTGAAAATGCTTATTTTATCAAGACAAGGGATCCCAGATATGCTGATTGGTCCATTCCAAAGATAGCCCGTGCCATGTTTGACGCAGCCGATGGGGTGCTCGTGAGTGCAAAAAAGGATTGCCTCGTTAACATTGGTGGCTTCATAGCACTCAATGACAAGGAATTGTATCAAAAAATCAGGCGCATTATGGTCATCACAGAAGGATTTCCCACGTATGGTGGTCTTGCTGGACGTGATCTTGAGGCAATGGCTCAAGGAATCCGCGAGGTTCTCAATGAGGAGTACTTGCGTTATCGAGTGGAGCAGGTAACTTTATTAGGACAACTATTAGATAAAAATGGAGTTCCTGTGCTGAAACCATTTGGGGGCCATGGCATTTACCTAGACGGTCTTGCCTTTGCTCCGCACATCCCTAGGGAGCAATGGCCTTCACAAGCCGTGACGTGTGCAATTTATGAACAAGGAGCCATCCGTGCTACAGAAATCGGAAGTTTAGTCTTTGCCGAAAAAGATGAAAATGGTAACTGGATTTGGCCCAAGCTTGATTTCATTAGATTGGCAATTCCTCGTCGCGTTTATTTATTGGACCACATCTTTTACATCGCCAAGAACATCGTGGAACTCAAGGACAACGCCGACCAGATTAAAGGCCTGAACATGACCTATGCACCGCCAATTCTCAAGCATTTTAATGCCGAGTTTGAGCTTGTTGAATGAGTAAGTCATATGATTCTGGAGAATTTTTAACCATTTGGTCAGATTAATCCTTTTCATTTATTTTTTTCATTGATCAATACCAACCCTCTTATTCTAGCCAAACCCAGTAATCCTCCAAGGGAATTTTAATTCGGCCTGATAAAGAGACGAATCACGTGAATGAATAGTAAAACGGCAAATAGTCGTTATGAAGGTTTGTTCAAGTGCCTCTCCTGAAAGATGAATTGACCTCGGTCATCTAGTGAGGACTCCAAGATAGAATAGCATCCCCAAATTATTACAAGTAGGAGAAAAGAATCACAGAATTAAAGCGAGAAAACCAGAGCCATCTCCTTGGTAATGATTCGATTTCTTGGTTTGATGAATCATTGTATTTTCATACCAAATAATTCCTACGTTTTTCTTTGCAATTTTTGTCTTTTAAAAGAATTTCATCTGGCAAAATAAGTAATTAACTAAGAGCAGATTTAGTTTCAGGGAAAGCGTGGTTGGATTAATCATCCAAATGGTGTGCAAAAATCAGATTATCTTCGTGTCATTTCAGAAAAAATTTGACTAAGCAAGAAAATCAAATGCTGCCAGAAAATAACGTTTATATGCGCGTAATGATGACAGAAACATAAAAGTTTACCATTCAGAAGGAGGAATTCGATGAGAAAACAGGCCCTCCCACGATTCTTGTTTGTTTATACGGGTTATCTCTATCTCGTGTTCACGTTATTGCTTCTCATTCATCGAACTCTCAATGAGAGAATTTTTTTTACCACGCTGGAATATAAATTAATGATTTTCGGGTTCATTGGCCTTCTCATATTTGGAATGTCTTACAACCTCATTCCCATCTTTTCTCGGCGTATTTCCTTTTATAGTAATAAACTCATCACGATTCACTTGTTTCTTGCTAACGTTTCGATTCTTTTTTTGATTTTGAGTTAACAACATCGTAACCATAGAGCAAATCAGATTCTGGATTTTCGGCATCTAGTTTGGGTAAATTTTGTGCTTTGATTTGTGTCTTGCCCACTTGCTGCTTTAATTGCCCATCGGTCCAAACTGTTTCTAAGCCTTTTCCAGATTTTTTTAATGTGGCATGACGAGCGAACCATGCTAGACCTGCTCTTGAATTTTTTTGGTTATTTTTATCGACGGCTCTTGGATAACGCAACCTTTCTACTGGTTTTTGAGATG
>JAJRXH010000101.1 GCA_024276395.1 archaeon | reverse complement strand
TAGGTTGGACTTGAGAAAATTTTTCAACGTGACAAGTGTTCTATTAATCTTGTTTGCGGCGGGTCTTTTGGCTCGAGGCTTACATGAGTTTCAAGAGTTAGGATTCTTTGGTCTAAGGAGTGCTCCTTGGAACGTGCCCTTGTGGGATACTAGCTTCTTGCTTCCAGACAATGACAAGGGACTTGGGACTTTTTTGAGAGCTTTCTTTGGATACCAAGATAATCCAAGCTTGATAGAAATAATCGCTTATTTTGGTTATTGGATTGGTGCCATTCTAGCTTTCTACAGGATTAATCGTCGTTCCGTCCGCAAAGCTCCGCCTATATCGGTATCCTCGTGAACATTAGGAATGAATGAAGGGTTCATCAATGGATGTTCTTCGTGCTGAAAATGAGAGTTTTGTTGTAACTGAATTTCACATCATGATGGATAAAATTAATTCGATAGAATTACTATTAAACCTAAAAGTTGTTGAAAATTCTTTCTTTCCATCTTTTTTTGTCTTCATTTTTACCAGTCAGTCATCACGTCGATGATGCGTGACTTTCAAGTGTTGTCATAGCATCATTCGTGAGGCATCTCTCGTTCCTTTCGTAGCGAGATAAAAAACGATTCCTCGTGGGATCACCTCTGGTCAAGGGTGATTGCCCTTTTCTGATGCCCTTTTTTACTTATCACGATTAATCATCGGTGTTTAATTGTATCGTCATCCGTTCTAGTTCTTCTTGAAATAGATCTGCCAAGATGTTAGGCAGGTTTCCTTTTTCATCTTTCCACCCGTGGATGTGATGCTTGAGATCAATGGATGTTGCTTTCAACTGTTGTCGTGTCTTGATGAGTTGTGTTTCAATGGATTGTGAGGCCTTGTTGACCATGAGGATGACGCGTTTTCGTTCCGTCGATATTTTTTCATTCTTCTCACGAATTTTACTTAGGAGTTCTAGCACGTGAAGACATTCTTGTTCATTGTTGATGAAATAGATGCTAAAGTCTTTGATTTCCGTGTTGAGGTGATGATGGAAGAAGTTAAAGAATACCTCTATTTCTAGGTATTCCAAGGTGAGTCTGGAATGGGAAAATCTTTCATGGTGAAATGAAAAATTAATCTCTGGATACCTAGAGATGAGGATGTTAAATACTTCCGGAAGTAGGTAAGATAATGGCTCGTGGTGAGCCAACACTTGCCATTGCAGTGGATGATGGGAAGATTTTAGGAAATCATTGGCTTGATGAATGACAGAGGCAACTCTAATTGATGCCTCCGTAGTTACTTGTAATTTTGCTGCTCTGTAAATCATGCGAGTCCATGCTTGTTTAATTTTTGACCAGATACTCTGAAGGGTGTTTTCGTCTAATTCTGCAAGTGGTATCTCGGAAAGGTATTTTTCGATGGTGGATGAGAGCTGTTGTCTAATTTCACCGCTTATTAGGTCATCAAGTGCGACTGGGTATAAGATGACAAGAAATAGCAAGGTATCCTTTAGCAGCTGGTCATCATCGATGTTGTCTTGTTCTGTTGGGATGTCTATGACCTCGATGAGAGCCAAGTGTTCATGTAGATCTCTCACGATGAATGGGCCATGCATTCCCTTGATGATGTTGTCGCCTTGTGAAACTAGCCCTGAGGTAAAATTTGAAAATCGGAGAATGAGGGTTTCCTTTTTCGGATCGCTTTCCTTTTCAGAATTCCACAAAGGTATGAATCCTTTATGGGGATGAAAAGCAAGTAAAAATCCTTGAAAATCTTCTATCAATCTATCGTTGATCATGATTTTTCACTGTGTTTCTTTAATTGCACTCGTAGTTGAAGTCGTGCCTTTCTTCGTTCGCCAGCTTCTAGCCATCGTCTTTTTTCAGTTTCATTGGTGGGTTTGAGATCATACTTGATGGGAGTAGGTTTTCCCTCCGCGTCAAGTGCACCAACGGTTAGATATGAGCTCACGGCGTGGATGATG
>JAJRXH010000100.1 GCA_024276395.1 archaeon | reverse complement strand
TCTTCAATAACTGATTGAAACATTTTTAGTGCCTTAGCCTTTTCAAAGAGTCTCTTTCGATGCTTCAACACATAGGCCTCAGCTAATCTAGTATGCAACAGCAAACGTGAGTTTTCTTGGATGACGTCCCTTGATATTTCTTTCATGTGTTCAAGATGCTTTCGTATCTCATTGAACTCCCCCATTTCAATGACGAGGACGATCAGCCATAGTAATGACGAAGATAGATCTGTATAATTCTCTATGTTGACACGGATTTCCAAAGCTTTCAAGTAATAATCTCTTGCCTTCTCTAACTTCGATAACAAATGATGAATTCTCCCAATCTCATGATAGACATCAGCTAAAGCTTGTTCATTACCTAAGGTTTCACGAATGTGGAGACACTGCATTTGATGTGATAACGCAGCATCCAATTCCCCTCGTATCTTGTAAATGATGCCCATATTATTCAGTACCCGTGCAACTTCTTGTTGATTTTTCAATGTTTTCCACGCAATGAGTCCTTGCTCAAGATAATCTAGTGCTAGATTAAGACTTCCCATATCTGAATAAAGCACACCCAGGTTATTCAGCACGCGTGCGATACCTACCTCGTAATTGACCTCTTTCCATTTATGAAGACATTGTTCGTAAGCCTCAAGCGCCTTGGTTAGATCCCCTTGCTCCCAATAAAGGATTCCCAAGTTGTTATGGAGCGCTCCGATGTTTTTCTTATTTCCTAATTCCTCAAAAAATTGAAGACTTCGATTATAATATGCATGTACCAATGGATATTCTCCTCTCTCTCTATACACGTTTCCAATGTCCTTGATGACAAAAGCCATTCCATTTTTATCTCGAACTTTCTCGTATAATGCCAAGCTCAGGTGATATTCTTCTAGAGCTTCATCATGATTCCCTTTTCTCCAAAAAAGCCTCCCCCTGAGATAATGGAATTTTGCTTGCCATTTCGTGAGGAACGTGGAATTGGTTGCCATCCAACTCATGTACCCCATCAAGATTTCTTCGGTCTCATTGAGCTCGAGCTCAACTTCTTTTAATCTTCCAATCTGAAGTAGGGATTCAGCTTTTGCTAAATGTAGAAAAATCATAATTTGGAAATTCGTGTCATCTAGGCTTTCATTAACTCCATCCCAGTAGTTTTGAATCAACTCAAGGGTTCGCTCATACTGTCCTATATCAAGTGCGATTTTAATGGTTAACAGGAGGGTAATGAGACTTACATCTGGTTCGGAAAGACTAGAGTCTTCTCTCATCTTTACAACTAGAGTTTGTGCCTCTTTAAACTTCCCAGATGAGATGAGATTTTCCACGTGATTTAGTACTTCCAAAAAAAATCATCATTCAGTGCCATGGTGAACCCTTTCTAGGATCGAATTGGTCAAATATTAGATCGCATCCCATCTACTTGAAAAATATCATGTTCTCTTTTTTAAAGGATTTCTTGCCGCAATTGATTAGAGAGTTATTCAGTTCTCCCCATCATTTAAAAGAGGTTTTTAAAACCTATTCATCTTTTAAATAAACTTCAAGGACAAGTGAATAACTTTCGATTGATTACATGGTGATTAATAAATGCCCGCCATCAATCAACGTGACCCATTAAGTCGATTCGGAGATCGGGCCATCCTATACGTGAAATATCGTCCTGGGTATCCACGCGAACTGATCGATTTTCTTCTTGATAATTACCATCTTGATGATAGATTGGTGATTGCCGACGTGGGAGCTGGAACAGGATTTATGGCAGAGTTATTCTTGAAATACGATTGTGCTGTTTACGGAATTGAACCAAACGATGAAATGAGACTCATTATGGAAAAAAGATTGCACCAATTTCCTCAATTCAAGAGCATTGCCGCAACCGCTGAATGCACGACCTTGCTAAGCGAATCCACTGATCTCATCACTTGTGCCCAATCATTTCATTGGTTTGATAGAGAAAAAACCAAGAAGGAATTTCGACGAATCCTAAAACCAGATGGCATTCTAGTTATCGTCTGGAACACTAGAAGAACAGATACACCATTCTTAAGAGACTATGAGAATTTACTATTGAAATATTCCATTGATTATCAGCAGGTAGATCACAGAAAGGTGACAAAAAAAGAGATTTCTGAGTTTTTCATTCCTTATCAGCATCAAAAGGTTATTTTTCCCAATAAGCAAGTTATAGATTTTAATGGATTGAAAGGACGATTACTATCGTCATCTTACGTACCCAGGGAAAGCCACCCATCATTTAACGATATGATTCACGAGCTAAAATTGATTTTCGATCGTCATCAACAAGAGAATCGTGTTGAAATGCTCTATGATTGCGAAGTCTACCATGGGCGTTTCAAGTAGTTAAGTAGTACACGGAAATATCGTCCCAGGATACGATGCTAAAGGTCTCTTAAACATCACGCATCTCTCTCACTCGAAAGAAAAGAAAAGAAAAAACAACATCTTTCTTAATGGTTTTCTTCACATTTTCTGATTAAAAATCTCGTGAGAAGTCGGTGTGCAGCACCAGTGGCTCCTTTTCCCAGGTATTTTTTCCGAGGGGCAGGGGGATCCCAAGCCATTCCAGCTATATCCAAGTGCACCCACGGTCTGTCATCAACGAAATGACTAAGAAGTCGCGCGGCATTCACCGGTGATGCAACCATTCCCGCTGTATTTTTGAAATCCGCCACATCAGTCTTGAGATACTCGTCATATTCTTCCCATAAAGGAAGCCGCCAAGCTCTTTCGGTCATCCATGATAATTCCAGTAATTCTCGTGCCAATTGTTCATCGTTGGAAAAAAGACCCATTGCCTGACCTCCAAGTGCCACCACCACACCACCAGTAAGCGTTGCGACATCAATGATAAGTTCTGGATCGAGATACTTCACGGCATACGCTAAAGCATCAGCAAGAATCATTCTTCCCTCGGAATCTGTTGAAATGATTTCTATTGTCTTCCCATTGAGTGCAGTAACCACATCCGCAGGCTTGTAAGCTCGACCACTTGGCATATTCTCAGTTAGAGGAGTTATTCCAATCACGTGAATGGGAAGCTCTAGTTCAGCCACGCAAAAAATCAAACTTTGCACGACGGCAGCACCTTGCATGTCATGCTTCATCCGTTCCATTCCTTCACGACCCTTGAGACTAATTCCACCCGAGTCAAAGGTAATTCCCTTTCCCACAAAAACGAATGGCTTTTCATTAATGGCATTTTCATGACGATATTCCATCTTGATAAATTTAGCTGGTTCATCCGTTCCCCTAGTTACACCTAGAAAAGAACCCATTCCTAGTTTCTGGCATTCTTCTTCGGTGAGAACTTCCACGTGTACAGAAGGAATGTCTTTGGCGAATTCTGTAATTTTGTTGGCAATGAAAGTAGGCGTTGCAATGTTCGGCGGTAAGTTACTTAACCATCTCGCGCGATTTGTCCACTTGACCATCGTGATGACTTGGTGGAGCTCTTGCTTGACAGCCGTGGTGAATGGATGCGGAACGAAAAAGGTGATTTTCGCTGCATTGAGAGGGTGCCCTATCTTGTCTCGATCTTTTGATTTCAAGTAATGATCTGAAAATGACTTCAACAAAATTCCCTCTACATTCGTAGCAAGAAGCTTGATTTCCACCTCCTTGTTATCAATTCTTGGTAGTAAAAATCCAATTTTCGGTGATCTCTTGAAGGATTCCTTAAGCTTGTCAGAAAGAAGACCACCACTAATACGCATCAGCTCTAATGTCCTACCTAGATCACGTTCTTCTGTCCTTGGTGAAAAACCCACGAAAACTATCGCTTGACCATCTACAAAGACCAGAGATGAAACATCACCAGCAAGTGGCTCGAAATTTCCGGATGCTTTAAGATAAGAAATCACCTTCTCAAGGTTTAGTCCCATGTCTCTCAATGAATCAAGCATTTCATCCTTGAAAAACACGATCCAGACATCGAATTTTTTTCTTTCATCTTCATTTTTCATGAGATCAGTGGAAATAACCTCATACTCCAACAACATCACCTCATTATTTTGTTGTCCTTTTTTCGCGTGACATTTCTGACGATCGTTTAAAAATTGTCAGTTTTGGGTGATTCTTGTAGTCAGAGGACTCCCATCTCTGAACAGCAAATTACGTATCAATGCGTAACGTCATTTTACGTAAAACTTATATTTTTAAGGAAAGGTTACATCAGTCATGAAAGAAATGAAATTCAGAAAAAATCCATTTGTCGTAGGAAAAGTCGTGAGTGGTGAATCTTTTGCTGATAGAAAAGAATTATTATCAGAATTGTTATTAGATGTCGTGAGTGGTCAAAATATCATTGTGTTTGGACCAAGAAGGCTCGGAAAAACTTCTCTAGTTAAGGAATTACTTAGACAAACTAAAGAAAAATATGATGTACAACCAATATACATTGATTTGCTCCGATATGACACTGCTGAACAAGTAGCGGGACAAATCTTTCACCAAATTGCCGGTACCATCGATAAAGCTATTGAGCTAGCTCGAGCAGTGATTAGAGGTGTTAGCATTCGCTTGAACGAATCCAACATCGAGTTAGTTTTAACACCACCCTCCGATCTATTAACAAAAATATTCGACTATTTAGGGACGAAAGCAGCCGAAGGTAACCGAATCATTGTAGTATTGGACGAGTTTCAAGAAATGGAAGCCATCGCTCCTAACAAGATAAGAACAATTCGCTCAATCATTCAACATCACGAGAATGTTTCTTACATTTTTACTGGTAGTAAACAAAGTATCATGCAATTCTTCACGCGATCGAACCATCCTTTTTATAAATTTGGGAAACTCATTCATGTTGACAAACCAGAAGAAAAAGAGATGATGGCTTTCATCGAAGAAAGTTTCTTGAAGAGCGGCATTCACATTTCTAGTGAGCCCGCAACTCAAATCATTCAATTGACCTCTAACTTGCCTTATTTCACGCAAATGCTGGCACATGAAACGTGGAATGTGGCTGTTCTTAATGAAATCGGAGAAGTTAGCAAGACAATCGTTGAAAATGCCTTTGAAACAATTAGTAATCGATTACGAGTTGAACATGAAACCACGTGGTCTAATCTTACTAGAAATCAAAGAATTGCCTGTAAGATTCTTGTTCAACACGTCAATCCCTATCAACAACAAGCATTACGAAAATATCACATTTCCCAATCATCGCTGCAGCAGTCGATAAAATCATTAATTGAAAAACAAGTAATCTGGAAAAAAGATGGTCATTTTGAGTTTTTAGATCCATTCTTCCATCATTGGTTAAAGAAAAGATTATAACTGCATGACAAGACGAAAAAATGAGGATAAAACAGTTAATAGAAAATGTGGGGACTCACTAGTGACACGACGAACTTACTTGTTCAATTCCAACTCTAGAATAGAGAATTCTCGCCGCCTAATCCTATCAATTTTATACCTTCAAGAAATAATGCCCGTGGATGAATTAATCACTGATTATGAGGTCCTAAAACAGTCCTTAATTGCCTTATCACCTCAATACCAAAAAATCTTTGCTCCAAGAAGAGAAATTAGAAGCGAATTAAGAGAAATTAGAAGCGAATCAAGAACCAAGCAAAATCTTTTAGAACGAGATGCCATCAAGGTCTTGTTCGTGGTTGGAAACGGTCAAATCATCGAAATGGATGCATTAAGCAAGACAAAAAAGATCATCCCTCTTTTAACCTTGATCAGAATCACCGATCACGGAAAAATGATGATTGTGGATGATTTCTGGTTAGAAATCGAATTTTCTGAGATCTTTAGAAAACTCATTTACGAATATCTCACGCTAATTCAACGAAAGACTTTTTATCTTAGAGAAAGGGTGGAAACAATTCAGCAAGTACACGAATTACTACAAGAAAAAATGGGAAGCCTTCCTAGGTGATGGATGAAAATGTTAAAACCAACCTTAGAATGTAAAGTATCACCTGAAACTGAATATGATCCCGACCTTTTGACCTTGCGATCCGATTTACTACTTCTATCACTCTACTTGCTACTAGATGAACGGTCCATCACTCTCGAAGAAATCGAAAGAGGATCTATTCTTGATGAATTAGAGAGAATGGTTAGCGCTCTTATCTCTCTTACCATGAAGACACAGCAACAAGAAAGTAATCTTCTTCTAGCTGCTGAATTTCCTTGGGATTTAAGTTCATTAGATAAGACATGGGACAGTTGGGAAGAGAATGGATTTGTTATCGTGGACGTGAACACGAGTGAAGTATCCTTGACATATGCGGGACTAAAACGCATCCAATACTTGTTAGAAAGCAATGTTTTCTCTCCCTTGCAGCAACGCATGGTCATTTCCGTGGAAAGTACATCTAATTCAAGAAGAAAGCTCATCACCAGCTCATCGAATCGGATCAGCCTTTGTTCATTCATTACCTTCCTTGGTACACCTCCAGCAAGGAATAAAAACATCTTTTTGGTCGTCGTGGGGTATCTTTCATTGCTGGGGCTGATATCTTTGCTGGTGACAATGAGCCCACTCCCCTCTGACGTGTTCCTCATCACGGCATTAGCGTTAGTCACCACGTTAACCTTTACCGTTATCACCTCAATGGTCTACCAATGGATCATGGCATTACGGACCCGTCATGACTTCTTGTGGAATAATCTTGAACGCGTGGTCAGCTCGAACTTTTTAACACTACTTAATCTTTTATTTCTTGGTACAGCTGCATTATATTTGATCATTCATCAACTTCCAGCCTTGCTTTCATCCTCAATGCTTCGACTAGGTGTTGCGGTATTCAGCTTGATCATTCTTGCATTCTTGACTGCTCACCAAATGTTTGCCGTGAAAAGAACCTTCATGTATCAGCGAATGTTCTATCAACAATTACACGAGATTTTGAGTAATGCACCCTTTTTAGAGAGCAACAATGGTTTTTTGAGCGAATTAGTGATGAAAGAAGTGGAAAACTCTCATTTCATCAGCACGTTAACCAGAAAAATAGAAAGATTGACGAACGGATCACTCTTGGGATTCATTTGGCAATCTAGCAATTACATGGTCTTGTATTATCTATTGATGCTCGCTTACATCGCTTTTGAAGGCTCATTTATGCTCCTTGGAAAATACTTACTTGCAATGAATGATGATCCTGTGAGCGTTCACGCAATGACTGCTCTAGTAGGGAGCATCTTGTTTCTTTCCATCTATTATCCCGTAAAATTTATCTTTATCCATCCTTCCATGACGAAAAAAAACTTCATTCCCGCTTTCATTTCTAGGTGGAAGTTTGAATTCTTTCTCCGCAACATTCTTCATGATTTTCTTTATGCCTTGAATGCACCCGCGGAGTACCAAGAGGTTCGAAAGAAAGCAAGAAGAGTTGTCCTTAGGTTCTTTGAAATCTTTGTTTTCTTCACGACAGTTGCCATCCTCAGCTACGACGTGATTATGTCTCTTCTTGAAAGCAATGAACTAGTGCCAGTAGAAGTAATGAATGTGCTCCCTTCCTTCTTCCTCATTGAAGGTGCCTTGTTCGTGATCATCTACTCATTACTAGGCATCATCTCGTGGATTACCACGGTCGAAATCCCACTTAATGATCTAGATAAACTGGTCAATCGCGTCTTCAAGGAAAGCCCAGAATCTTTCGTGGAAGCACTTTTCAAGCATTACGTGATCAATCCCGTGATCTATCATCGAACTCCTTTCCCCACGCTGAAACTTTTATTAACATCCACTGTTAGAAAGTGATTGGAAGTGCCCAGATATGACCTCTCTAGATGATTCCACCTTTGAAACCTGGCAAACACGAGTGCAAAAATTCCTTATGAGGAGCAAGCGTCTCCGCACAGCCATCATCACCACGTCACAAGGATTAAGTGGATTAGAAATCTCGAAAGACCACTCTAGCGAAGAACTGGCCACTTTGACGGCATTATTAGGTGCCTTCTATGATAATATGGTAGAATTGAGAAAGTGGTTACATGATGCCGTTCAAGATCATTCAAATACCGTTTTTTTCCCATCATCACGTGATCAACCTACATTAGAAATTGGATTCGGTTACGTGCTCACGCAAAATGGCGCAAGTCACAAGCATTTTGTATCCCTTACTAATTGCCAAGAATTTGAAAATCGGTCTACGTTGACCTCCTTCCTAGCAGCAAGAGGACGTGATCATCTACCGCTCCTCAACAAGTGGCTTCACCTATATGATGAAATGGCACCTGTCATCCTTGAACTAGATCAACAAAAGGAGTGGTCCATGCCCAAATGGGATTTTTCGCAACTCTATACTATGAAAACTCCGTCAAGAGCTCAACAACAAGTCCCCTACTTTTGGACTTCTGTCGATGACTCGTCCACAGCTACATCGACTACCAAGAAAATCAAGCAATACTGCCACTTGCTCATCCTCGCACTCCAAGATATGCTAGCTTTTCATCCCGTACAAGGATTATGGTTTGAACATCACGTCATTTCTAGCAATGGCACTCTCCATCCTCAATACTTTGTCTTCTTGTTCCCTCAGTTAACAGGTATTGATTTTAAGGAAAAGGAAGACCGGTTACAGGCTGGAGGAACCTTTATGGCTGTTCTTCCGTTAACCCTAGCCCCTAAATGGCGCGCCTTCATGCAACTGCTGATTCATTCAACTCAATCACGGGCATTACCCGTCAAAAGCATCCGAAACTTGATGAAACAATGGCGTTTACCAAGCAAGAGAGGTAAGATACTTTTTAATGACAGCCTAAGGATGATACTGCGATATCTGGACGAGAAGATCGAAGAACGCATCGTGAATCTGTTAGCCGAATTAAGAATTTGATGCCATCATTACCATGTCAATCTGCATTTTGACCATCAATTTGATGGTGAAATTGACGGGTTACTAAAAAAAGTGGCAATCGGGCAAAACCAAGCATTTGATATTTCTGGGGTCGTGAAATCCAATGATTGAGGGAATGAAAGTCCGATTACGGGCATTGCGATTATCTGATGCCAAGGAAATCGTGAAATATTGGAATAGATTTGAACTACGGGCTTACTTGGCCTCAATTGTACCTCATTCGGTGCAAGATGAAGAAGAATTCATCAAGACTTCTTGGAAGGGCTTCAAGACACTACGATTATTCCAATTTGGCATTGAGACCTTAGCAGAAGAACTACTCATCGGAGGAACTTCATTGGGATCCGTGGACTGGGTTAACCGGCGCGCTGAAGCTGGCATTACCATCTGGAATGAGGCATACCAAGGAAAGGGATATGGAACCGAGGCCATGCTCCTCTTATTGTATTATGGATTTAATGTCCTCAATCTGCATTCAGTGCACTTGAGGGTCTATGCATATAACAGGCGAGCCATCAAGAGTTATCTCAAAATCGGTTTCAAGGAAGTGGGAAGGTGGAGAGAGGCACGCTATCTTCACGGGCAATACCATGATGTCATTTTAATGGATCTTTTAGCATCCGAATTCCAATTACCTCCAGATCTTGAAGAAGCCTTAACCATGAAATACGTGCCCTTTTCAAGTGAATGATGATTTAGATGCATATGAACTCCAGTTAACGGACAAATATTAAGATGTACCTTTAAGGAAAAAGAAAACAAGTGAGGTGCTAGTTATGAACAAGATCATGACCGAAATCATTGAGCTACTTGTCCCGGTTAGTGAAGAAATCCAATCATATAGACCACACGATCCAAATGAGCGTAGACTCATTCAATCCTTCAGTTTTGAGGCAGAAGAATTCCCAGATGCCGATGCGGTTATTCTGGGATGTCCTCAAGACGAAGGAGTAAGGCGAAATAATGGACGTCCCGGAGCAGGAAAAGCGCCACGAGAAATTAGAAAATGGCTCTACCGTTATTCCACGAACAAATTCATCCAAAAATTAAAGATTGTCGATGTTGGGGATGTTAAAATCGGCAAGACACTGGAAGAGACTCACGAACGCTTGCGCAGCGTGATCAAGGAACTAACACGATCTGTCCCTCTCGTGATCGTGCTTGGCGGAGGTAATGATATTTCTTATCCCGATTGTGCTGGTCTATGCGACAACATCATGAAAGACGACGTGCTGGTCTTTAACATCGATAAACACTTTGATGTTCGTGATCTTGATCCTCGTAACAGTGGAACCCCCTATCGCTTGCTCCTCGAAGAAAACATCATCAAAACTACCAATCTCTTCGAACTAGGATCGGAATCCCTTGCTAATTCCCCCATCTATCGTGAATACTTGGACCAAAAAGGTGTCATCGTGCATGAACTTGAAGAAATGAGAAAAAAGGGCATCCAAGAAATTTTCCAAGAAATTTTTCAATCAAGATCCTTTACTGCCATTTTTTGGGGTTTTGATCTCGATGCCGTACGTGCATCAGATGCTCCTGGTGTTAGTGCTAGCTACCCCACGGGTTTCACGGCAGAGGAAGTGGTTGAAATGGCACGGATTGCTGGAAAGACCATCGAAAGTCGAATTGTCGAGTTCACTGAAACTAATCCAGAATTCGATGTGGATGGTCGTACTTGCAAGTTGGTGGCGACAATGATTTACCACGTACTCTCTGAGCGAGGAAAGGCCTTCAGCGGCGAGAATTAAGTGAAAAATTAAGCAATTACCAAGTAACTCAAATCAAGTTGCGGTCATCAAGTAAATCTGGAGTTGGGTTCATGAAATTTTCCATTTTTTCTATCCCCGATGATGTCAAGACATTAGCCATCATTGATGCAGGAGTGCTTCATCAAAGCCCGAAAGCGCATCTCATGACAGACGCCGCTAAAATCGTAACATGGAAATTTTTTCTTGAAAAAAGAGATCCTACCATCAATAGTATCAATCGAAGAATTTTTCGAGCAATTCAAGAGATGGATGGTTATTCTATGTTATGGCGGAAAATTCGCTGCTGGATTTTTTGGAGAAAATCATCCCGTAAAACACAAGGTATTTGGCAGATACGTGGTGCGAAAAAAAACAAGGAATGAGACAATCCAAGTTATTCGCCAAGGGAAAGAAAGCCTTGTCAGCTGGAGGACATTTTCGAAGTGAACAAGAACGCAAGTTTTTCTTGGAAGTCAATGCTTGGTTAACTCGACATCAAGAATTCGTCAATCATTGTGACGTGTTGGTGTATCATGCTCCAGGACTCAATCGTAACATCATTTTCCACGAACAGAATCTACTTCGCGGGACGAAAGCAATCGTCACGTCACTTCCTTTCCCTACCACGGTCGTCAATTTCACGGAGGTACAGCGAAGTTTGCATCTCCTCACGACTATAGGATTCTCTCAATGAGAATGATGATTGGTCTCCCAGGCCTGCCTTGTGGTACCAAGTTTTCCAATTCAGCACATCACGTGATTTGCACGGCTCTGCTCCCGTTAGGTCCTGCTTGTAGGTACGGATGTACTCGGGAGGAATCACTACACCAGTTTCTGGATTGACGAAATCCAAGGCATCAAACGGACATTTCACGACACGAGCACCACAAGAAATATGAGCATTTACTTGGAGAATGCTCTGTTTCTTTCTCTTGGAATTGAATTCAAAACCATTTTAAAATAAACCTCTTCGTGCGAGCTCCCTTGCACTTACTTTCATCTAATAAGATCTGAAAGTTTCATTCCTTGCTTAAGCTGCCTTTGTAATTAGGAGGCAATTCTAGCAAGTCCATTGATACAGTTACCGCAGCAAGTAACGCTGTAACGATTCATTCACCCCAACGATTAGTGTCCCCATCAGTAAAAAGTGTATGCCTTTCATTACGACCAAGGAAAAAATCACCATAAATGAAAATGGTAGAAAACAATCAAGAGGAGTGGTAATCATTCTAATCTTTTTTTCCTCAATCTCCTAAGTAATGCATCATGAAATGGAAAAGATAGTAATAGCATCACGGAAGAAAGCCACGTGACCAACATTAATGTCACAACAGTATCGGGCCAAAATATCTGATGGGCAATTCCAAGTAAACATAAAAATAGGGAATGCTTGGGCAAATGCTATTTTAACTCGTTGCTTGAAAGAAAAGCGAACAACGACTTGTCTTCGTGGTTTTTCTCGTGAACCAGCAAGAAACACGGGAAGATCACGAGCATCAACGAAGCGTCATTTCACTCGCCATTCTGTTTTTTTCCTTATGACTCGTGCATCGACACCCGTGGCCGCTAATCGTGGAAGAATGAGAATCCAATGGATCGTCAAAATCCCTATTCCGGATACCCCTGTTTTTCAAACTCCGTTATTTGAGAATCACGTCCGATTTTTCACCAGTGATGGTCCACGTGAGGAGACATGACGAGGGATCGTGAAACGAGGAGGCTGCCTTGCTGTTTTTTGTCGGGAAGGATTCCGAACACGGCGACAATAATGCTCCTCAATACGTTTTTTGTCGCATCATTTCGAGAAATAACGGACTTTGAGAATGAGGGCGGATACTTTCAAGGCTGGAATGACCTCATTCGTGGTAAAGTAACCACTCGTGGCTGCACCCAATACTGTAAGGGACCCGACTTTTTTATTTCAGGTCAGAAATGACTCTTTAGCGCATTCACGTCACCCCACGAATCAGTTCCTTGAACGTGACTGGATAGTAACACGAATGATGACAAGAGATCCTGCGGGGAAGGAAAGTCCGAGCATTGGTCAGCCCTTTCCGTCATCAATTACTGATAATCCCACGAGTTCGACGTTCACCACCCATTCGTCCCACACGAGCGCCACGCATGGACAGCGTGGGCGACCGAT
>JAJRXH010000099.1 GCA_024276395.1 archaeon | reverse complement strand
TCAAGAGCATCAACAGATTTTTCCTCATCCAGGATGGGTTGAGCATGATCCATTAGAAATGTTAAATAAGACGGTTCAGGTAATTAAAGAAGCAATGCATCAGGCAAGTGTTTCTTTGCGTGATATTGTTGCCATTGGTGTGACTAACCAACGTGAAACCACGATAGCGTGGGATGAACGGACTGGGAGACCACTTCATAATGCTATCGTGTGGCAAGATTTGAGAACTGCGGATTTAGTAAGACAATTCAAGATGAATGAGGATACCATTAGAAAAATCACGGGGTTGCCTGTATCTACCTATTTCTCTGCCTTGAAGATTCGTTGGCTTCTTGACAATTCTAGTGCCGTGAAAAAAACGCTAGAAAGAGGATCCTTGAAGGTGGGCACGGTGGATAGTTGGCTTGTGTGGAACTTGACTGGTGGCACGCACGTGACTGATGTAACTAACGCTTCTCGAATGATGCTGATGGATCTCCGTTCCCTAACCTGGAGCGAAGAATTATTGACACTCTTTAACATTCCAGAGGACATATTACCGCGAATCGTTCCAAGTAGTGATTCAAATGAATATGGAACGATAAAGACAGGTCTGCTGAACATGTCAAGTGAAGAAGATGTTGAAATTCCCATTACAGCGGTTATCGGTGATCAACAAGGAGCTTTGGTCGGACAGTTGTGCTTTGAAGAAGGGATGGCAAAGGCAACTTATGGCACAGGTGCCTTTCTCCTTGAAAATGTAGGGAAGACTCCGGTCAGTTCGAATCATGGATTATTAACGACTGTTGCCTATCAACTGAAAGGAGAGCCTGCTTATTATGCTCTCGAGGGAAGTGTGGCCATTGCTGGAGCAGTGGTGCAGTGGCTACGTGATCAATTGGGAATCATCTCAACTTCCTCGGAAATTGAAACGTTAGCACGACAGGTTCCAGATAATGGTGGTGTCTATTTCGTGCCTGCTTTCACTGGACTTTTTGCGCCTTATTGGGATGAAACTGCAAGAGGACTCATCATTGGTTTAACTAGGGCAAGCAACAAGCATCACTTAGCACGGGCTGCTCTTGAATCCATTGCTTTTTCTTGTTATGATGTCTTCAAGGCAATGATTCAAGATAGCGGTAAGACCATTGCAGCGTTACGTGTTGATGGCGGAGCCTCTCGTAATGATTTATTGATGCAGTTTCAATCAGATCTTCTAGGCGTGAGATGTGAGCGTCCAAGGAATCAAGAAACCACTGCTTTGGGTGCAGCCTTCTTGGCTGGCTTATCTTCTCGATTTTGGAAGGATAAAAAAGAATTACAAGTAGCATGGGAATTAGATAAGGTTTTCATTCCAGCTATTGAGATGGAAACTAGGATGAGACTTCTAAAAAGGTGGGAAGATGCCGTGAGACGAGCTATGAAGTGGGTTTCGTGATGTTTCATTAATTATAAGTGTTTTTTATCTTCATTCTTTTTCTTTCTTCCTATCTGATTTTTTTATCTTGCTTTTTCAATGGGCAATCATTCAGTAACACTCACGCGAACCGTTTTAAAACAAATATGCCTAGATTTTTCATGACTTGTAATTCTTGCCATCAACATTGAGGTTGTGAATTGGATGAAACCTAATACTGCCGTCCTCGAGCAAGTGAAGATCGCAACTTATTCGCGAAATGACTTTCATGGTCACGATGCAGTTGGTACCTTTGAAACGGTAGATGGTCATCTTCGAGGAATTATCATTTGTGATGGGGTATCCCAGACACTTGGCTCAGTGGCATCTCGTATAATGGTTCAGATCATGAATGAAGCTTTTTCTTATGCGATCACGCATGATGGTAATCCAGCTGAACTGGAGAGCGTGTTAGATGATCTCATGTACGCTGCACCACAGAATATGCGGTTTGCTTTGCTTGAAGAGGGTGTGAAATCGGAGGATGCCGCAACAACAGTCATGATAGGAGCAACTGATGGAAATTACATTTATGTATACTATCTTGGTGATGGCACCATACTTCATTTTAATGGTGATTTGCAAGCATCAGCAAGTTATTTAATTCCATATTCTCGTGGGGGCAAGCTAGAAGGATACGTGTCATCAAAGGGAGTTTCCTCACTACCTACCTTCCTTGCCGTGCGTCAATCTTTTCCAGAGGGTAGTTTTCTCATCATGGCCACTGATGGTATCTCTTTCAATAATCCAGATATATACAAGTCATTATGGTTGCACTTGCATGGTGTCCGAATGGAGAAGTTTTCCTTAGAGGATGGGTTACAACATTTTATGAGCAAGTTGGAAGTGAAGGATGATGCAACGATTGGTGTGATGTATGTACCTGCACCAGACTACATGAAAGATTCTGATTCCAAATGATGAGGATGAGAAAGATGCTCCGCCGAATTTTGAAAATTCCGTTATTGGGTGATATGGCAGTCGGTAAGACGTCATTACGGAAGAAATACCTAGGAGAAGGTTTTAATACGAAATATATGGTCACGATTGGTGCAGATTTCTCTGTGAAAAGCGTCTTGATAGATGATCGAGAAGTTCGCTTACAGATATGGGATCTGGCTGGACAGCAGCAATTCGCTACAGTCCGTTCCTTGTACTACAATGGTTCATCGGGTGCCATTTTGGTATATGATGTCACCAATCCTCATTCCTACGAAAACATCCCTTTATGGACGAAAGAGTTGTTGCAGAATAATGATAACAAGAAAATACCGTTGATGCTGATTGGTAATAAGATCGATTTGAGAGATACCGTGAGAACAACAACTGTTTCTAAGGAAGAAGGTGAGCAATTAGCTGAAAAATTGAGGAAGGAATTTAACATCGTATATTTCTTTGAGACTTCTGCTAAAACAGGTGAAGGTGTAAACGAGGCCTTTGATTACTTTGTTAGGTCTATCCTTGATTAGTCCTAATCATTTCTATCTTCTAAAGTTTTGTTATTAGTTCGTACGGGATGAAGATTAGTTCGTACGGGATGAAGAGAAGAAAAATATATCCATGGAAGGCATTTAGATGCCCTTAAATCCCAATTCAAAACCGATTGAAGATGAATTTTCCTGGATTGTTACTCATTCGAAAACTAGGTATTTTGGCCATGCTCATTATAAAATTAATAATTTAGTAAAGGGAGAAGATAGTGCGTCTCTATTAAAACACCACAATATTCCGGGAATTTTCATTGCTGATGGTATTTCAGCAACACGGGGTGATATAGCTTCTTCCATCATTGTAAATATGGTCTCTGATGAATTTCAGAGGAGATATTCCTCAACTTCTGACATCTTTTCGAGAGTCGATGAATTCTTGACACAATTTATTAGTGAAAAGGTATCTCCACTAATAAAAGAACACTTAACTAGTTTAATTGCTGTTAATGGTGTAATTGAGTCTTCAACTACTTTTTTATGTCTGGTTTTGGAAGGAACTCAGTATCTCCATGCCTATAATCTTGGGGATTCTGATCTTCTGTTAATTTATCCAGTTATCGAGTATGACGGTGAGATTGTAGAATTACGAATTAAACAAGCAACCTTTCCCTTTTTTAAGCAGTCTTCAGATGATGTGATCCGTTCATTCGTTGATGAAAGTGGCGTGGTGGGAGAACCAGAATATCTAAAACTTAGGATTCCAAGAAATGGTATCATTGCCGTGCTAGGGACGGATGGTGCGGCCGTTCGTGAGAATGCTCGTACTTTGATTGATTCTTTAGCACGGTTATTGCGTGCCTATAGTCTTGATGCCAATTATGGCTCTTCGTTCGAGGGTGGTGAAGATAGGATGATCTTGAACTGGAAAAAAGGAATCATTAAGATTCTCGATCATTATTTGCTACGACATCAGAAGTATGATGATGCTACCCTTTCCGTCATTAGTCTTCTTCCCCTATTGAGACCAAGATCTATTAGGTGGAAATCTTTTGAGGCCATGACAATAAGAATAGAGATGCCTGAATAGAAATGTCGTCTAGATTTATTGCACCATTATGAAAATGCGGTCATCAAGTGACATACTTGAGAGAGAGCATGCGAATGCCTTCGACAGCATCTTCAATTGTATCTGCAGCCTGTTCAAGAATCTCGATGACATTATGAATGGACATCCACGTGCCGAATGAGAGATAATCCGCCTTTGAATATAGGTAACGTGATGCTTGAAGGTAGATGTCATCAAGATGTTTCTCTTTCTTTCTTGTCTTCTTGTAGATATATTCTATTTGGTCGATTCCGTGTTCCAACAAGGCTAGTCCTTGGATGCCATGGTTCATTAGTTCTCGTAATCCCTTGGCTTGTCGAATCAACGTGACACGTAGAAATTCTGGGATCAAGTCGAATTCAATCTTTCTGAGTCTCATGGTCGCTCCGACACTCAGTCCAGCTACTCTGTCAAAGCGACGTGCTATTTTTATGAATTCGGGCGCATCAGCTGCCGTTTGAATGGTTTGATACGTTCTCATTGCAATTTGATCTAATAATTCATCGGCAATTACTTCATAATGCTTAGCGTCAATGGCTTTTTCTCTTGCTTCTTTTTCAATTTCTTCATTTTTAGGATTTTTCGTGAAAAAAGGATGGTCTGAATCTCGTAGGTAGATTCTCATGCCATCCACAGCAGCATCTACAGCAGCAAGACACGTTAGTGCGTGTTCAAGAGAGGTTTGATACTGCCACCAAGCCGGTCTAGTTTCGATGCCAAAGAAGAACGTGTTTGTTGCAGCTATTATTAATGCTATCTGGACAATTAGGAAAGGCATCTTGATAGCAAGGTTGACATCCTTTAAGCCAACTAAAGACAAGTAGACTAGGATTGCGCTCAAGGGTGGTGCAGTTACATATCCTAAATCTTTACTAGCTCTATAAATTCCCATTAATTTTCCTTGAACGGGTCTCGGTGTCATGTCTAACACTGCTGAGGGATTTGCTGGATAATATAGACCACTAAAGATTCCCATTAAAGCCACCGCGCTCAGAGTAGAAAAAAACGACGTGCCACTAATTATTTGGCCGACTGCAATAGCCTGACCAACTAACCCTACCAAGGTGACTGGCTTTCTTCCAAAAGTATCTGACAGTCTTCCAGAGAATGGCATTGCTAATGCCCATGCAAACGTGAATGCGGAAGAGACTAGTGCAGCTTGTGCTAATGAAAAATCTCGGAAATTTACTAGCAATATTGGTAAGAATAAGACTATTACAGCATCTGCAAATTTGGACACGTGTCCATTTAGGGATATCGTGACTAGTAAGCGGTTGTGCAAGGGCTTTAACCCGCTATATTTTTTCTTGATTAGTTCTTCAGGTTGTACAGGGAGCCTTGGTAATAACTTGGCTAATCTTGGACTTAAATTTTTGCTTAAGCTCAAATCATGACTAAATCTACTCTTAATACGGTTTTTTTTCGATTTTTTTTGGTGAGTAAAAGGGAAATACTTGATGCTGAAAGTGAGAATTGCGGCTAGTCCTCCAAAGATGCTGGCAATGAGGAATGGATTAAGAGTATCATGGATGACTTTAATCCCAGGGGTTAATGCTCCGATTGAATAGCCTAAAAAAATTGAAAGCTCCATGATGCTCATCATCGTAGCTCGCTTCCGTGAGCTTACCATTTGTCCTAACTGAATGGAAACCGCAGTGTATAATATTCCTTCACCCATTCCTAAAAGAAGGTTACTAAAGGTCGTGATGAGTGGATTCGTCCATAGTGAGGCTAGTGTCGGACTGATGACGAACAAGGTCGCACCTAATGAGGCAACTTTAAAGAATCCTGACCTGTCGACAAGTATTCCCGAGATGGTTCCCATTGCGGCTTTTGTTAAGCCAAATCCAATCAATGAGGCAGCTGCGGAAAGAAAAAGTCCGCTTAGAACCCATTTAGTAAAACTGACATCTTGTTGTGTCTGAATGCTCAAAATGCTTCTTTGGACTCCATAAACAGCAGCGGCGAAGAATATGATGGAACATGCCAAGATGATGATTTCCACACCATTCTTGGATTCGATTTCGTTGCTTTTCATTGCACATCACGATAGTCGCGCATCTTTATATAAGAATGTAGCTCCATGAATAATCATTGATGGATGGATGGCACGTGATGGACTGGAACACGTTCATTCGTCATTAACCTCATGATGGGCAGAATGCCAATAAAATGGTGATATCGCTTGAAATAGAGGCTTTAAGTGTTGTCTCTACCGTGAATGAATCTCTAATTTCGTATTTACTTCCGCAATCAAATCTTTTTAAGATGACACTAGCAATGGTATAGCTGAAACGATGCTGCTACTAATCTTGAGGTTAATGAAGAATAAATCATAGGAGGATGGTTGAATTGCCACTTGAAATGTGGGAATATTGGATTTTTTATGCTGCTGTGTTCATGCTCATAATTGGTCTCATCTTGTTCTTTATGACCATCATTTTTTCTGGAATGCATGTTTTTGATCTGGATTCAGATCTTGATGTACATGGGGATGTGGATGTGAGCGGCGCACATGATATTGGTGGTGACATTCACGATGCGCATGGTGGTGATGGCGCTACACCACTCTTTCTGATTGCTGGTGTATTTTTGCTAAGTTTTGGTGGATTTGGGACGATCGTGTATTGGTTTGAAGCATTTGATCCCATGGTTCGTTTGGGAGTGGTGGTTGGCATTCCATTACTCGTCACGATGGGAACGGCACGATTATGGGGTTCCATCTCTCGGTCAACTAGTGGAGAACCCATCCCCTCTCAGACGGTAAGAATTAATGATGAAGTATATTGCATTACAGATGTCGATGAAAAAGGAGGTATCGTGAGAGTGAGCACTGGAACAACTCACAAGCAGATAAAAATGTCGGCACGGACAACTGGCCATCGAATTCCAAGAGGATCCACCGCATATATCGTTGATAAAGTCGGATCCATGTTAATAATTGATGAATGGCCGATTACTGGTAAGAAATGAGAGAGATAGCACACTCGTGTTGGCAAAATAGCACCTTTTGCCATCAAAGTGTGATGCAAGCAGTGTCATTATGATCAATTTGGGAGATTATGAACATGAATTAATCCTAATAAAGCAAGAGAGGAAAACATGGGTGAGATGACGCTTATCTGTTGCCGCCATCTCCTCGAAAAAATTGTGTGATGATATGGTAAAAACAACTTTGATCATTTGGTGGATCATATCAAAAAAATGAAAGAATGAGGTGTAAATGAATGCCTATCGGAAATCTAATAATAGCACAACAAGAATTATTGCCCATGGTGAGTGGTGCTGCTGTTGTAGTTGGCATACTCCTTGTCTTTTTTTTCGTCTTTCTAGCGTCTCGGTACCGCAAGTATACTAGCAATCAGTTCGTGATTCATTTTCGGAATGGTAGGATCCGAAAGGCACAGACTGGTGGTTCCTTGATACTATTGCCCTTGATCGATGAGATTGTCGTGATTCCTACGACCGTACAACAAACATTACTTGAGGCCCGAGAACAAGTAGTATCAAATGAGTACCAGGATGTAGCTTTAACTGCCTATATTTATTGGAGAGTTACGGATCCAGAGGTGTCTTTCGGAAGAGTTAATTGGGATCCAACAGCGCCTGACTACATTGAACGAGTTCTCAAAAATGCTACAGAGTCCATCATTAGAACAACTTGTGCAAATATGCCCATCGAGAAAATCATTCGCGAACGTGCAGAAATCATCAAGCGCGTGACGAGTGAACTCCATGATTTGGTCGGTGATTGGGGCATTGAAATAGAGAGTGTTGAAATTCGAGATGTTGAAGTATTGGACAGTAATCTCAAGGAAAACCTTGAAGCCATTAAAAAGATTGAAGAGGAGAAGAAAGCTCGACTTTCTCGATCAGAAATGGAAGAAATTACTAGGCTTCGTGACTTGCAAGTGAGAGAGAAAACTGGTTTATCAGAGCAAGAGGTTAAGTTGAAAATTGAACAGAAATCTAAAGAACGAGAGATTCAAGTAGCGAGATTAGAACAAGAACGAGCTCTCGTAGAAGCGGAAACTGTCCGCAAGCGAGTGCAAATCGAAGCAGAGGCTGAAAGATTCAAGCGTGTGAAACAGGAAATCGAAGTTGAAGTGGAAAGAATTATGAGAGAAGCTGAAGCCAAGAAAGCTCAGCTTTTGGCTGAGGCTGAGGGTGAAGCTGCCAAGATTCGACAACGAATCATTGCAGAAGCTGAAGGTTTGATGGAGCAAGTCAAGGCCATACAACAGGCGGACGAGCGTTTCATTCAACTCAAGACCCTAGAAGTGCTTCCACAAGTCTTTAGCAACATTAAAGTCGATCAAATGATGCTATTAGGAGAAGGACAGGAGGCTTACAAGGCCATAGCACAGATGGTATTACCTTTCATGCAAATTGTGAAAGATATTAGCAAGAAACAGCCTTCTGTTGGACCTCAAAAGAACAAGTAATGGGTGTTATTCAGGCCATTTTCTTGAGAATCCCATTAAAAAAATACTCTAACTAACATTTTCTTTTTAAACTTTTTTTGCATTGGCACCATTGAGAATGATCTTGAGGTTTTTCTCATGAAACGTATTCAATTATGCTTGAGATGCGGTCGTCCCGTTTCTCGTGCTGGATATTGTGATGACTGTGCTACTCTTCGGAATTTATTGTTTGATTTTGATCAAAAATGCACGTTCTGTGGTAAGACCATACTTGAATATCGTTTATATTTCAATAAAAAGACTAGAAACACTTATTGTGAGAATTGCAAGGCGGTTTTCGTTGCACAATTATTACACAAGGGGATTCCACGGGATCACGTGAATGAAGTTCTCAAAAGAGATTTTGTCTTGATTAGTTCAAATCGTCCCATCAATTTGTGAAAATTTATTTACTAGTTTATCTATCTTCCTAGAAAGAGTCTTTCTGCGAGGACGTTTGGCAATCCTGCATCTTTTATTTTATCAGCTGTTATTTCGATCTCATATTCTTCTCGAATGAAAATTGGCGTGAATTCATTCCCACCTTCATATTCTAGCACGAGAGCAGATGCACGAGGATCCAAATCTCGTGGTTGTCCGCTTGACCCGGGATTCAATATCAGCTTGGCCTTTTCATTGCCATTGTGGTAAACCATGGGAATGTGTGTATGTCCTAACAGAAGGATATCAGCTTTAGCTTTTGATAACATCCGATTCAGAACATCTGGATTAGTTCTAGGATAAACATATCCTAGTAAGGGAAGGAATGGAGAACCATGGCAAGCTGCAAAAGCTGACCCCTCCCAGGTAAAGTGGTATATCTCATGAGGTCGAGGTAAGCTTGCTAAAAACTTTTTGCTTTCTTCTGTTAGTTGTTGTTGTGTCCATGAAATTGCCTTTCTGGCTGCTCTATTGAATACCGGAGAGTCACCTAGTAGAGCTGCTGCATCATGGTTGCCAGGTACCACGTGCTGAAAGGTTTTTACGATGGAAATGATTTCATTGGGATTTGGTCCATATCCAACAATATCGCCAATGCACGCTTTGATTTCGGCGGATTTTGCCATCGGATTTTTTAAAATTGCTTCTAATGCCTCGAGATTGGAATGAGTATCAGAGACAACAAGCATTCTCTTCATGGTAACTTCACTTGAAATCTAATTAGAATGTTTTATAAGCTTGTCCGAGCTGTATCCACGTGACGTAAGGAGGTGTGATATCAATTGCCATTATTTGGTTCTGGTAAGGCTGAATGTTGGATCTGCCGAAGAAAAGTAAGCGAAGAAGCGATATTTCTTACTGATCAAGACTTGCGTGAAGCCTTCTCTGGTGTATTTAAGGATATGGAAGTGCAAGAAACTTTCAGAAATCAGTGTGTTTGTGAGATTTGCGCGGGCATTACGAAGCTCCTTGGATCAGAAACGATCCAGGCGAAAATGAAGATCTCTCAAGCTGGTGCCGCTCTTAAGGACAAGGTAAAAGGCATTACTTCTCGTTTGAAAAAATAAAAGGTAAAGAACGATCTGTTCAGTGTATATCACGTAATTTTTCCCAGTCTCCTTGGAATTCTTCTTTTTTCTGAATTCAAATCTTTTTGTTTTTCTCTCGATAATTTCGTGATATAATCGAATAATTCTGGAATTCCTGTCCCTTCAAGGGCACTAGTCTTGAATAAGGGATAACCTTGTTCCTTTAGTGTCATCTCGAGGTCTTTCGTGTTGATGGAATTAAGAATGACGGCTTTGACCACGTTTGCATTAATGGAAGTGAGGTCAAGTTCGAAGCCTTCAAACTTCTTTCTTAACCTTCTTAATGCTTCTTTTTCGTGCCTTCCTGGCTCTAAAGTAGTGAGGGAAATACCTTCGATGTATTGGACGGCTAATGGCCTTTGTTCAAACAGTAATTTTCTTAGTCCTTCATAATAGCTTGGATTGGGGTTTTGGTAGAGTAAGAGTTGGGCAGCTATTTCCCTGGCAATGGCTTTTGTATTTATTTCAGTAAATGGATTTTTTCCAAAGGTGGCCTCATTTTTCTTGAGACTGTGGTATATTAACGCCTCTAGGTGTTCAAAACCAACTAAATCTGATCTTGGTAGGATGATCTCTCGTATTTCTTCCTTAAATAATAGATTAGGAACTTGGTATTTGATATCTTTTTTCCTTAGTTCTTGTAACGTGGTTGCAATGTGCTTGGCGGTAAATTCTTGCCATTTTTCCTTGCTCATATAATCCTGCAAGTCAATTTTGTTGAGGACAGCAAGGATTGTTGGGGTATATTCTTTCATTTCAAACTTTTTCAAGCTACTAAGCAATTGTCTTATGCTATTTTCACAAGAAAGGAAACGAGATGAGTCGAATACTACAACAAGGAAAGATTTTGGCTTAGCCAAACCAGTAATCACGTCTCTAATTTGATCATAGATGTTTTGTCCCCCTAGATCATATCCGCTGATGTGGATGAGGTCATCCTTGATGGGATATTTCATCTGGATGGTATCCATTCCGAGTGTGGCAACTGACGTATCTGTGGATAAGTGGTTACCAAGATCAACTCCTAAATGATTGAGCCAGTCCTCGAACTTTATCACGTTTGCATTTCGTGTTGCCCATTCAAAGTATTTTTTTTGTGGATATTCTGGGTCATTTGCCATGAAACTTGCACTAAGATCTCTTTCTATTAGTTTTAGAGCGCGATTAATGTCTTGGAATTCATTTTTCCATTGTGAAAATGACGGCAGGCCACGCTCAATGAGATATTGCTCGAATTTTAAGGCGAACTTCTGAAAAACAAACTCGGTATGTTTTTTGATGAGAGTTGTTTTCCCAGACATGCCATCTCCAATGAGAATGAGATCTATTTTCACTCAAAATCCTCCGAGAGAAATGCTTTCAATCTTTTCCAAGTCAGTTTCTGGCATTTCTTTCCCCGTGGTTGTGTCCTTTTTTGTCACGTCGAAGTATGGTGTTCGTACTGGCAAGGAAAAGATTTTTGATGCAAGATTTTCTAGATTCCAAGCTCCTGTTTCCTTCACTCGATTTGATTCTAGAATGAATCTAGCTTTGTTCACGCTATATGGCTCTTTGACCATTTTGCTTTCCCATAGAATGCAAAGATCCATGGTATCTTCAGTTGGAGAATCGTATAGGATGATGATTTTTCTTTTATCGTCGTTCTCGTCCTTGAATCTGAATATTGACGCTACGGGAGTGAGGAACAATGAACGTCCTCGGGCGAGATACGTTTTCGTTCCGAGACTCTTAGAGGTTTCTAGAGAATGAGACACTGTTGTGGATAAGGGCAGAAAGGCGAGGAAAAATTGATTAATGTACAAGAATTGATTCAATTTTTTTCCGTAAAACTGGATCTTTCTCACGTAAATTTTGCTTTCACTGGTAGATTGATCGATTTTTCCGAGTTTTAGATGAAATAAACCAATTACATCATAGTCACGGGATAGCGTGGTTTCATCTTTAGAAATGGAAAGTTGAATGTCGAGATCGCTGGGCATTTTCATTTTTTTGATGAAATCAAGGTTTTTGAGTGCAGCTATCGTGGTGAATCGCAGCCGTTGGAGAAGTACAAGTTTACCAATGGGATTATCAATGGGATTGTCAGTAAATAGCGAATAAAGACCGCTGATGACTTCGGCATTTTTCGGAGCGAGATCGGCTATCTGTTCGGATAAAGGACGCTGCATAGTTAGAATGATGCTGGTTGTCCCAGCAACATCTGTAAATGCGCTTACTCGTGGGAAGTAACTCATCGTGAGGTAGATGGATGATGATGGCAAGCGAAAGGTAATGGCTTCCAGTTCTAGTCCATGTAGTATACTTAGGGCAGCGACATTCTTGAGAATATCTTTTGGAAACGGAGCATCTGAGTCTGTCAAAAGATTCATCACGGAGTGTATTTCACCGCTTTTAAGGAAATGAATGTCACATTCCGTATTAGGGATTTGTAATAATGATGAAAGATGTGTCAGGTTTCTGGTACCAGAACCGTGCAGTACCAAGAATGCTAGACAGATTTCTGGATAAAGACTTAAAAACTCTCCTTGTACGATGGTTTCCGTGAGAAGAAGATATTTTTCCATTAGATGGTTGATTCGTTCCAAGGAAAGGTTCGTGTTTCCAATTAAAAACCATCGAAGAAATTGTGGGAAATGCACTCGCCGCGTCGCATCAACAATTTCCCAAAGAAGTTCCTCTGGTGGATCTGGCGTGTTAACTGCATTTTCGGCAAAATCAATCCCATGGTTGAACCATGCTGAAATCCAACCTCGAATGTAATGTTGCGCTAGAAAGCTTCTGATTTCTGGTTTTTGGAGGAGGTTTTCCTTGTTAGTGTTGTTAACCGTGATTGAGAACGCATCCAGGAAGTCTTGAGATTGAAGAAAGACGCTCAGAAGGTCTGATACTCTAAACACGTTACTCCATAATTCCACGCTATCAATGATGTAGGTCTTGAAAAGTTTTATTTTTTCCGAGTCGTCTTTTTCTTGGATTATTGATGTGTGAGATAGGTGTAATAGTTCAGTTTCCAGTAATTGTAGGATATCTTCAAAAGAAAGTATCTTGTATTCGTCATTGCTTAAAGGTCTCTTGTGTAGAACTAATGAAATTACTCCTCCAATGAGTAGTGGTTCTAACTCTTTTATGATGGAATCATCTTGCTGATATAGCCAAGTTGATTTGTTTTTGGCTATTTTTGAGAAATTTTCATGATTTTCTCTGAAAATTCTCTGTAGAAATATTTCAGTTGTCACTGCTTGGTCTAATTCATCAGTGAAAGAGACACGTTCTTCTTTCTCTTCGGTTTTTCTTCCTAAGAGCGGGTTGATGTGGCTATGAAGCAAGTTCGTGAGAACAAGGACAAATTGGTGGACATTTTCCTTTAAAGTTAGGTTTTTTTCCAATGGTAAGTTTTCGATGATGGTGTCAAAGATTTCATTGTCAGGGGGTATCTTCCGAATTCCTTCCTGCATTGCTCTTTTGATGATGTTTTGGATGCTTAAAATAGTTTCTTTTGTTTCAAGAGCACGGGAAAGCATTGATTGCAGTTCAGAGTGCATCTCTTCTTGTTCATCAGGATTCCAAATGACTCTTATTGGTCTTTCTTCAAATCTTTTGAACCCTTCTCTCAGGAGCTTGAACAATCGGGCACCATGGACGAAAGAGAATACTTGCAAGACCGTGTTCTTAATCCATTGTTGCGTGCTTTCAGCATCGTCAAGTTTTTTTATGAGGATTACGTTATGGAGTTTCAATAGGTCTTGTACCATGTCCGATTTGATGGTTCTATTCTTGTTTCTTCCAAATCCTTCTTCTTCCATGTCTATCAGATATTGGAGGCTTTTCTTAATTACCATGTTATTGCTTGATACAAGCCCTTCCGCTGCCACTCGATAAATGTACAATACAAAACTTTCTTGCCCTTTTTCTTCTCCTTTCCATTCTAGGTAGTAGGTATAGATTTGATGTAAGGTTTTGCCGATACGAGCTGAAAGATATCCATTTCTGAAAGACATGGTGAGGTCTTGGTTAATTCCCCCTTTTAGGGTAACAATCTTGACAAGATAGGTGAGCTCTTTAGCTATTGGCTCAACGATTGCCTTCTCAAATGGTTTTTCTGGGGCAATTTCTTCACATCGTTTCTTGATCTCGGCTAATGATGGGATTTGGAGGGGTGAACTGATGTTAAATCCCAAAATATCACGGCATAAAAGAATGAACAAGTCAAAAAATGATTCTTTCGATGTGTTGCCATGACCCTCGTCTCTGAAGCCCATCCATCGGAATAATTTCCAATGGAACATTAAGTTCATCAGTCTAGACCCAAATTGTTGGAGGCTTGGATCACTTGTTTTGATGAATTGTTCGGGAGTGAACCCTAATTCATGCTTGAAATCGTGGACTGATTCGAGTTTGATACTGAATGAATGATCATGTATTCTTGGATTGATGAAATAATTGAGATATCCTTGGAGTAAGTGAATAAAAAAAGTATTTAATTCATCAATATTTGCATTTATGATTGCATCTTTTTCTATCTTTGAAAATAGTCGCTTCCATTCGAAGATGCCAGCCAAATGCTTGAAGGCAAGGTTCATCATGTACAGGATGATGCTAGTAGCGTTAAGATCTCGGAGTTTTCTCTCTTCAATTGGCCAAATTATCCTAATTCCAATTCGATCCCAAGTCTCTCTCGCATGAAAAACGATGTCATTGGAATGCATCACGTGTTTATCTTCAAAGTCCGAGAAATAGAAGAGATAAATGTCATGTTCATCCTCACCATACAGTTTTGGCCAAGAAAGAAGGCGTTTTGTCGTCCATTGAAAAATTTCTTCTGCAGACTGATCTCGTACGAGAGAATCGAGTGACGAATCAGAAATACTGAAAAAGTATTCGTTTAGTTCGAGATACGTAATTGGTGGCTGTGATGCAAGCTTTAGAAGGCCTTGATGAAAGCTTCGCGGGAGATACCCCGTGAGAGTTTCACCTTGGTGGGTAAGAGTGAAAAAGGCTGGTCTCCCTATATCTTCCCTTTTTTCTCCATCTACCAATTCGTTTTTTAATAATTCAGGTAGGATGGGAACGATTTTTGCAGCAATGGTTCGTGCTTCTCCAGCCCCAAAGACGGGTGCCATCAAGCGATAAATCATTACCTGCAGATCATTGATATCTGAATTTTTTTGTAATTTCTTGTGGTTTTTTACCAAGATTTCTTTTAGTTGATCAGTATCAATGCCTTTAGCGGTTAATTCATCAAGAATTGCTCTGAGGTTGGACATAGTATCTCTCCTATCATACAATGGCGCCAACTCATTTAAATATTGCTCTACCATTTTTGCTTAGAAGTCACTGAAGAGGTTCATTAATATGGGAAAAGAAGAATACAAACCGCCAAAAGGGATGGACGATATAGGTCCCGAAGAAATGGCCATTCAAGATTGGATGACGACTAAAATTAGGAAAGAATTCCGTCGTTATGGTTTCCAATTAGTTGAACCTACGATGGTTGAAGAATTTAAGACATTATCTGCTAAATCTGGCCCTGCCATCAAGGATGAAATCTACTATTTCAGAGACAAGGCTGGTAGAGAACTAGGATTGCGATTTGACCTTACCGTGGGAATCGCTCGGATGGTTGCCAATCATCCTCGCTGGCCATTACCGATAAGATTAGGTGCCATCTCTTCCATGTGGCGTTATGATCAACCTGCCTATGGAAGAAGGCGATGGTTTTTTCAATGGAACGTGGAAATTCTTGGTGAAAAGGATGTTTTAGCTGATTTTGAGTCAATTGCCGTGGGAATTGACATTTTTCGCTCATTAGGATATGAAGATTTCGAGGTAAGAATTGGTCATCGTCAGGTGGCAGAGGGTATTTTGAAAGGATTGGGTGCTACAGATGACAATATCATCGAATTGCTACGATTGATTGACAAGTTACAGAAGGTGTCACGCGAAGAAATCTTATCTGGCTTTGAACAGAATGGATTTTCTAGGCAAGCTGGTGAAGAGGTTCTTGGTACGTTGATGAGAGGGAAAGAGGAGGCTTTGCTTGCCATTGAAGAACGATTCGGTGATGTTAACAAAGTAAAGAATGGACTGAAAGATTTACGGGAATTGCTCCATTATTTTGAAGTGGTAGGGATGAAAAACTTCGTGACCATTGATTTGTCCATCGTAAGGGGCCTAGGATATTATACAGGCCCTGTTTGGGAAGCTTATGACTTGAAGGATGAGCGAGCTGGGGCATTGTTCGGCGGAGGGCGTTATGATTCCTTGGTAGGTCTTTACGGTGGACGTGACATTCCAGCCACGGGAACTGCTGGTGGATTGCTTCGGGCCATGATGGTATTAAAGCAGCGTCAGCTAATTCCCAGTGAGGTAACTCCAAAGCCTCACGTGTTCGTGGTTAACCTCACCGAAGATTTGATTGATGATGCTATGAATATCACTCGACAACTTCGAAATGAGGGGTTCTCTGTAGTCTTTAACATATCAAGATGGAAAGCACGAAAAGCTTTGGATTATGCCAATAAACTTCAAGTCCCGAAGGTCATTCTGATTGGGAAGAAAGAACTTGAGGAAAATAAATACATCCTGAGAGATATGGTTAGTGGTGAGCAGTTATTGCTTACATTAAATGAAATTATCTCTCGCTTGAGGAAAACTTTCCAAATTAGTTGAAAATTAGTTAAAACTTGCGGTATGTATCAAGGTCAATTTGAAGTAGGATGAGTGGAGGAATGAGAAAATAAAACTTGGGAAAAGAAGAAAAGCACCCGTGACCGGGGGTAATCCCACGAGGACTCGTGTTTTATCCTCGCAACACCAGGAGTGACACTAATCTCACGGATGACGCGATGCTGATGCTTGAAAGCCACGCATCACCGACGTGATGACGTGATCGGCAAAACAGAAGAGAAAAAAGAAGAAAAACCACCCGTGACCAGGGGTAATCCCACGAGGGCTCGTGTTT
>JAJRXH010000010.1 GCA_024276395.1 archaeon | reverse complement strand
GTGTTCCGATTGGGCCAATCTATCAAGAAGTATTGCTCTAATATGGATTCTAACTGTGCATTTGGATATATCGTCACTACGGTATGATACGGCCCTTCGCTGTTTCCTAAAGTAGGGTGATAATCTCCCAGCGAACCGTCCTCATCATAATAGACATACACAATCTCATAGTTGCCATCCTTCATCCAGACTCCACCCGGTTTAGCAGCAACCAATGTATTCCAGTCCGCTCGAAGATATTTTGACATTAGGAACGTATCAAAATATGAAAGCAGACTTCCGCTCGCAAATTCTTCTCCCGTGCTCTTGAGATACCAGTCCTCGTCATTACTCTCTTCTGCATTAGAATCTATAACGAGACTTTCAACAATGGCGCTAGCAGCCAACGTGTTATCATCTGGGCCATCAGGTACAGAAGCTACCGTGTATTCTCCGATGTGTTCGACTGCTGGATGTTCTGCACCATACACGTGTGCTAACTCGTGCAAGAACAAGTGTTGCGGCAACCAAAAGGGATGTTCTAGGGCCATGAACAACCAATTGGCTCCCGCCATGCCGGAGATGGGACGACCAACTTGTCCATAATATCTTGCATAGCGAGAAAAAATGATGAGTAAATCATATCTCTGCTTGGCACCAACATTATTATCCCAGCCATCGTTTTGAATGATTGCCTTGATTATTTTGTGCGTCATGTAATACCCTGTTGTTTCATCAACGTTTGTTTTTGCTTCTGACACGTAATCCACGCAAAAGGTGTTGAAAGGACCATAACACCAAGAGTTGATGTCTGTAAGTTCCTCATAATCTTGCGGAATGTAGGTCACAGTTCGCACGTTCAGGAAGATGCCAAAGTATGCAGTGAGGGGGGCATCCCATAGTTCGATGTTGCGCTTGACCTTGAGAGCGACCGCAAGCGGATCATCACCACCACCATAATATGAGTAAATGCTTTGATCAATGACTACCAGAGTGGAAACAGGTATGATCTTGGGAAAGAGTTGTTGAACGTGTGGCACGATTACGCCTTGAAGTGTTTGCCGTCCCCATGTCGACCCAATCGTGTCGAAATCAATGACAAATGATCCGTCAGAGTAATACTGCTCGTTGGAGACGTGATCTTGTAATTTAGTAAGCTTGTAATGACGATCCCATTCTACCAAGAGCTCGTCTAGCAACAATTGGTACTCTGTGGGATATGACGAGCCACCACCAGCTGCCTCTTCTATCAGATCATCTTCTAGGGGCAAGGAAGGATGCTGCCACGATGCCTGCACGACGGGATGTCGTAATATGCGGTTCAGTTGCTGTACGTGAGATAGGACGTGTTGTATGTGCTGAGAGTCGTCACGCAACTGGAGGGCATTTTTAACATCATCAACCCTAGCAACAACATGTGGAAATGACAGTAAAGGGGCGACATCTTCTTTCTTCCATTGAGGTGCCCCTTTCAGTTGCTGTAGCCAAAATGCTAAAGCTCCCAAGAGGGCAGCCACGCGTGCATCAATGACCCCACTCGTGGCGAACACCACCTTGGACAACATCAGTCCAAGTCCCTTGTTAATGTATTCAACAGCATTTTGATGGGAACGTCGTTGTTCACGCAAGAAGGCTAGAGTTTCTTTTGCATAACAGCTCAAAACATATAAATGACGACATTCCTTAATTTTACTGGAAAAGAGGTGACTACTCATGAGCCTTGTCATTACATCCTTGGGAAAGAGACAAAAGTTGAGCACTTCCTTGGGAAAGAGACAGAGGATGAACGTCACGACGGTTGCAACTGTCACGTTGAAATGGGCTGTTTTTTTCCTCTTCTCATGCTTACTAGTCATGGCCAGCAGTACCGCGGTCTCCCTTGTTTATGAGGGAAGGACCGCCCCCTACATTCTCACGACACGCGTGACTGGTTCAGGCCCGATGTTTACGAGCAATGAAAACTCACGATTAAGCAATAGCCCCACCTCTGGAGATGTAGGTCGCCTGCGCCTGATGATGCTTGAAGATGCTGAAGACTCCAACACGACGCTAGTCGTTCACCGGGAACCTTCGTTCTACATGTTGATGACAACAACCATAGAAAATCCCCGCGAACCAGCCGTCATTCACCTCAATGCCTCAAAGGGTCTCCTCTGGGGTGAAGTTATGGAATTATGGGTTGACATTACCGTGTATCCAGTATCTCCCCTCAAATACCCAGAATGGAAACGACAACTCGACGACTATATGGAGACTAGCGGCGAAGGATGGGATTCGGTCTTTCAAGTCAACCTTCGAACAACCAGTTATGAAATCATCACCGACGAGGACGACGGCAACCCCTATTACGAGGTCTGGGGACGATTTTCAGGAGGAGGAGGTGTTCTAGGATGTCTGATGATGGTCAGCAACGCAACTATGATTCCAGAAGGTCACAAGCTCGATCTAGACTTGCAGTATCGCCCCAGTGACAAGTTCGCCTCGTATTTTCCTGACACCAATGACGTGTACATCGAACTTGACATCCAATTGCTAGAAGTTCCGAAAGTGGGACGACACGTTACCCTGAATGCCAGTGACCTTCCAGTAATCGTGAATCCTAACGCGAGCAGCTGGAATCACCTTGCTAACCTGATTGGGGGTCGCGTGCTAATGTGGCTCACTTATTGGCCAAACCAGACCGTTACGCTCAACGTGACGCAAGTACATGAAATGTGGTCATTGGAACTGGAACGTGGCGTTAACATCACGCACGCGACTACAGTTCCTCCTCCTATTACAGATGATGACGACGATAGCGTAGTCGCTCACATCGTGTCAGCCAACGAACGGATTGTCCATGGTGGAGAAGATATGCTGCTCGTCACGGCAAGTAATGATAACTCTACCTCATCTCCAGCGACCTCACGATCATCATCATTCATCGTGACTCCGGGTACTCAAGTCCACGCGTCGTATCTCAATCCCGGTAACATGAGTACCTACCTACGTTTGGATGGCACCATTGCCTACGAGGCAGGTCCTCCGAAGTTCATGATAAGCGCGGCATCGTCATCGGCGCAAAATAATAATAGTACTGGAGATGACAACAACAATTCACGGCTGGTGCAGTTTGTAATATTCTTGTTGCCTTATGATCCCTTGAACTTGTCGGATGCGGATGTGCTGCCAATACATAACTGGAGGATTGGTGATTCATCGGCGTATCTCGTGTCAGTGACGGCTCTCGTGTTCGGCGCGGTGATGGTGATGGTGTTAAAACGCGAGATGCCGTCCCGACGGTGGTTATCAAGTAGGAAGAAGATGCACGAATGAATGACCTTTAGGTTCTGCTGCAATTCCCTTTTCTTGTACTTCGGAGCGAAACGACACTCACTCTTAGTTTTCAAGACTTAGTTCACCACCATCATCCTCGTGCTCTAAGAAATGTCAGCAATCGTGGTGGTGCAAGAAAGATGATGTCAAGATTAGTCGTTAAAGAACAAGATGATGGTAAAAGAAGAAAACCTAATTCCATGTCGACTGGAAAGGCGAGGAGTTCCACGTGGGTCCTCGGAAAGGTAGCATTCATCATTGTGGTAATCTTTCTAAGCAGCCTGGCCCCGCTGGTCTTTTCTTCTTGGATCTTGTCATCACCATCCACTCTGTCCACTATGAATCTTTTTAATGACGATAATAGCGTGCCTGCATCGGTGAAGACGGGACTTTTTACTCCTCCTTCGTCATCATCTAGGACAAGGATCGTCATTCTTGCCGTGGAGGCGTCTGATGAAAGTGATGATGGAGTTCACGTGGCAGTCCAGTTACTTCGGAGGTTCTTGGTAAGTCCCTCTACTGAACTCCGTGTTGAAACAGTTCAATCAATGGCTCAGTGGCAGCGAGTGATTCAAGGGAAGGAGGTGATCTTTCAAGGAGATACCTTGTTCATCGTGGGTCATGGCACAAAAAACGGGCGCATCACTCTTTCCTCCCTCTTCCCATCATCGGCAGCTGCTTCCTTAGAATCATCGGCCTTGAACAGTTCGAGAATGGCAGGAGGCGTACCCTTAGAAACGATTCTGAAAGTTAGTGCCACGGACTTTCGCCAAAATATATGCTTTGTGAAGCTTGCCCGAAAAAATGGCGATAGCGTCCCACGAGTGACAAGAATTAACGGTTGTTGATCTTTCTTCTTGAATGTCGAGAGATCCTCACTTGTCCCTGGAATGTTTAAGCGAGATGTTCCTTTTTAAATTGACCGCCGTTCTTAAATGGTGATGACTGAATAATTCTCGGGAGTTGTGGTATTTCTTTTTTTAGCATTCAACGATCTTGCTAGGAGCTGCAGTAATCAACACGATTCATCGTGATCATATTTCATCATCGTGTGTTGTCGTTATTCCTTGGCGATGCTTTTTATCATCATCCGCTGGAATGGTTGGATGACATCATCTAATAATTCTGAAATTTTTGAATGATTTTTCATCGTCGTAATTTATCATCTGATTAGTTGTGAAAAACTTCTTGAGAAAAAACTTTTAAATCAATAGAAGGAAATATATTATGCTGATAAATTCTCCATGGATGGAAGGATGTGATGTGGCGTCTGATAAAAATCATCAGGAGTCAGATTGGCATTCTGAAATTAAATCATCACTACAATCCGAAAATCCAGAAGAACGTCTCCGGGCCATCTCCATGATCATGGCAACAATGGATGTATCTTTCGTTCCTGATCTTCTAGACCAATTGAAACGAGAAACATCTAGCCAAGTCAAATTGCGGATTGTCGAATTGCTTGGAAGATTGAAATCAAAAGAATCCGTCACCATGCTGCAGTCTTTACTCAAAAAAGAAAAAAATGCTGATATCAGAGCCAAGGCTGCTTGGGCATTAGGGGAAATAAGAGATGAAAATAGCTATGGTCCTCTATTAAGGGCTTTTAAGAAAGATAAGTCACCAATTGTAAGAGCAGAATCAGCGGAAGCCCTTGGAAAGCTTGATGCACAAAACCTCGTAAATGATCTTGGCAACGCTCTACTAAATGATCCATATCCACTCGTGCGGGAAAAAGCAGCACTTGCCTTGGGATTTCTCGAAAATCCATTAGCCATCCCATATCTTGAAAAGGCAATTAATCAAGAAATCTCCTCAAACGTGCGCATGGCCATGGTTGAGGCATTAGGAAGAATCGGTGTGGAATCTTCGGTAGATATCATGTTTGAAGCTTTAGGAAAGGATCCCGATGCTACAGTGCGACAGAAAATGGTACAGCAACTGGCATTCATTAAAGATCCCTACGTCATTGATGCTCTTTGCAAGGTGTTAGAAACAGATCCTGATGCTACGATACGATCTTGGGCAATTGAAACTCTTGGGTTTCGTGGAGATCCTCGTGCAATAGAGGCACTTTCACTCTCCTTATTTTTTGATCCGAATCCCATGGTAAGAATGAAGACCATCCGTGCACTTGGTAGGATGAGAAAACATGAGTGGGTGAGAAACTTATTAAAATCAGCCGCAATCCGTGATCCAGATGAAAACGTTAGGGAACTAGCAAAAAGAACACTGGAGCAAATAAATGATCTCGATTAAAAGGGTAGGGCTTTCTGGAACTTTCTTTTTTTGAATATAGCCAACGAAAAATATACCACGAGAGGCAGCCAAATCACGTGAAAAGGAAGAAAAGAATACCATTACTCCGAAATGTAGACCAGATTTAAAATAGAGAAACGGTCACATCAAATTTAGGGTCGTCGCTAATGCTTTTTAGATGTCGTGAGGGTGGCGACGATTGCCAGCTACTTGTCAGCAAGAGTGATGATCACGCGTGATCATCTGGTTGGAGGAAGGAGGGATTTTTTATCAACAACGGCGGATTTACTCTAAACTTTTGGTTGACCACCTCTAACGATAAGGAATGAGTCTTTTAGACTATAATTTAAGTGCTAAGTTGTTGGCACCTCGCATCTCAATTGATATAAACAAGGGGTTGATGATGTTAGGCGAGTGATGATGGATTCTGATGCTGAGCCAGTTGTTAGTGAGCTTGTTCATGAAATTGATTTAGAGTTGCCAGATGAGGTAAAATTATCTGATTATCTTACTTGGAAGACAGCAATGTTACTTATTTTTGCCATGATCGTGCTGGTGGCTTATTCATGGATGAATGGTCTTACCATTGACGAAATCTGGTTTGTCTTAAAAAACGTGGATTTAAGAATCTTGATGTTAGCCTTACTCGTTGGTTATAGTTTTCCATTGGTTGAAGCGTTAGCATGGCGACAAATCTTGCAGCTAGTGGACATCGAGATTACCGTTGTAGAAGGCTATCATCTTTTCATCACGACTTTCATGTTTGGAATGTTGGTTCCCACGGTGGGTGCTGTTGAAACGGCAACTCGAGTGAAACTGACGGCGGACTTGACAAAAAAAAGTCCAGGAACAATATTATCGACCATCGTGATGCATCGTTTTCTTGGTCTCATTGCCTTCATTCCGATGCTTCCCTTGCTCATTTATGGTCTTGTCT
>JAJRXH010000098.1 GCA_024276395.1 archaeon | reverse complement strand
ATAGCGTATACTAAGCGAGCCATTCGAGCTGGCAAGGTCGTCATTCCACGTGGGCCCGGAAAGTTCAGAGTGCGGATAAAAGTTCAAAACCTTGGTGGCGTCCCCTTGGAGCGCATTGAAGTCAGTCACTTGATACCCAAGAACTACCAATTCGAAGAAAACCTATCCAAGGCCTTCAATTACGAAGAACAAGGTACAGCAGAAGGTACCATCATCAAGTGGATCATTCCTTCCATTCCTCCCTCAGAATCTGTCCTCCTCGAATACCAAGTCAATGGTGAAGGCGAATTCGATCCAGATGAGCCCGAGATCCACGTGCCAGAAGTTGCGTGAGAAAAATTTTTCTCTCTTTTCATCTTTTATTTTTCATTTTCATTGTCAAAGGTTATTCAGAAACCCCTCATACACGATGATGCACGTATACTCAGTTACTTCCTTTCAACGCAAATTTCATCTCATTTTTTTCGTGATACAGTTAAGGTCAAAAAGAAAGGTTTTTAACCGAATGACGATACATAGAATAGTGGAGAGGCACGACACGATTGACTTGGTGACTTCATGTTCAACAGTAGTTTTACCGCACTATCAATTTGGAATGACTCGCAAGTTCGCGAGAATCTATTATGGTACTTGGCAGTATCCACGAACGAAAAACCAGCAAAATATCTCATAGCACGACGAATTCCCATTAACGTGGAATTAAAAGAGTCATCAGAAGAAAAACTTTGGGAAGAGCACGAAAAAGCCACTCTACTCTTCCTCAAGGCTTGGCACGACATTAAATCTGGAAAAATTGACATCAATGAACTAAAATCAGCCGATCCATCCCTCATTGACTTGAATGTCGAACTCACTAAAAGAATGCTCACACATTGTAACTTCTGCAGTTGGAATTGCCGCGTAAATCGGTTGGAGGGAAAAAAACGCGGCGTCTGTCAGTTAGAACACGCCTCGAAAGTCAGTTCATTCTTTCATCATCTCGGAGAAGAAATCGTTTTTAGAGGAAACCAAGGCTCTGGAACCATTTTCTTCACATCTTGCAACATGAAATGTGGGTTTTGCCAAAATAGTGACATTAGCAAGGATAAAGAGCGTGGTATCACCTTCACGCCGAAAAAATTGGCCACGGCGGCCTGGTTACTAAGAATGGAAGGATGCCATAACATCAATTTCGTGGGGGGAGACCCAACCATTCACTTGCATACCATCGTGGAATCCATTAGTTACTTGGAGCAATTAGATCCCACGGATGAAGACCTTCAGCACATCATCAAGGTTAAAGCAGACTATCTTTTTGCACCTCGAGTTAACTCAGCTTTCGCTAATCATCAAGGATTACTTAATGTTCCTTTACTTTGGAATTCCAACTTCTATATGAGCGATCAGGCCATGAAAATCCTCAGAACGCTTATGGACGTCTGGTTACCAGATTTCAAGTTTGGAAATAACCGCTGTGCGCTTCGACTAGCGCGCACGCCACGGTATTTTGATGTCGTCTCGAAAAATCATGCTCTTCTAGGAAAATGGGGAGAGAACTTTGTCATCCGGCATCTCATTATGCCAAATCACATTGAGTGCTGTACCAAGGTCGTGCTCAAGTGGATCAAGGTTCACTTACCCCATGCACTCGTGAACATCATGGATCAGTATCACCCAGACTGCTTTGCTGATCCAAACAATTCACAATTCGATGAAAAACGATATGGTGACCTTGCCCGTCGTCCCACGAAGTATGAGATCGTGGAATCCTTCCGTTACGCCAATGAGCTCGGACTTAACTTTGAGCCCATCACCTATGAGAAAAATATGAGCGACATTCGTCTTTAAATACCAAGGGATTCACTAATGATACCATCGAAGATCGTGCCTCTCTTCTTTTCTTCCAACAGAGCAAATTTTCCATCAATCATACTTTTAATCTGAAAGATAGCCCTTTCATCTATGATCTGATGTAGATGTCCCAGATCTTTCATCCAGATTGAAAATCAACGGTAAAGGGACCTCGACCAATACAAGGCTTTAGATATCTATCCCCTTTCACACTTCACACTATAGGACAAGATGAATCAAATGAAACTGAACAACACCGAGATAATGCTCGGGATATCAGTAACTCCGGTGATGAACCAGAGGCGTGAACGTGCCCTTTTCATCCCCTGTTGTCCCGTCATTACTGGTATCAACCGAAGGGGAAGCACTGATTCCGAAACGGGTGGTATGAAATTACATGTAATTAGCATCCTTGCTACCGAATTACGCTGTCTCTGATATGATCACCCCACGGAGCGGAAATCACTTCTCACGCATTCACGCCCCATTCACGGTATGCACACCCAACACTCTCCCATTCAACATCATAAGATGAACCATTCAACATCCCGAAGTACTGGTGCACGTTAATCTCCGTGACGATCTTCCACGTGAGAACGTGGTAACAAGAAAGGACTAGTATGGCAATGAAAGTTGATGTGTATGAGTACAAGATGAAAAAATGCTCTCGCGCCGTAAGACTTCATGACTAAGAAGAAAATCACGGCTCATTCCACCTAATGACCATCACTTGATGAAATTATCCATCTCCGCGACTTGAACAACAAAATCCCGCGACGTTAGGTCACGGTGCCACCTTTTCTACAAACTAGCGCGTGCGCGAGATGTGGCATCAATGGTACAGTGGTCATTGTTTGTAGAAATTATGACTTTTGCTTGAACCATCAAGCTAATTAGATCATCTATCAGAGCGTCACTTGAACCATTTAGAGCGAGTGATTTATCATGAAATACCGAAATGTAGGTAAAACTGGATTGAAAGTGAGTGAAATTGCCGTCGGAGCATGGCTTACTTATGGTGGTAAGTTAGATGTTGAAGCAAGTCATGCCTGCCTGAAGGAAGCCGTCGAACAAGGAATCAATTTTATCGACATCGCTGATATTTACGCCAGAGGTAAGGCTGAAGAGGTAGTAGGACAATTTCTGAAAGAACACGAACGAAGTGACTTTGTCATCTCCTCCAAGGTCTTTTGGCCGATGTCAGACAATATTAATGACCGTGGCCTAAGTAGAAAGCACATCATGGAAAGTATTGACAAGTCTCTTAGGAGATTAGGAACCGATTACTTGGATATTTATTATTGTCACCGTTTTGATTGGAACACATCCCTCGAAGAAACCGTGCTTGCGATGACCGATCTCATCGAACAAGGAAAAATCTTGTATTGGGGTACTAGCGTGTGGGAGGCACATCTTTTAGAACGTGTCGTGAGAGTCGCCAAGGAGCTTGGTGCACGTCCCCCTGTCGTTGAACAACCCCGTTATAACATGCTTGACCGTTACATCGAACTCCACGTGCTTGATACGGTAAGATATAATGGCATGGGACTCACGCCATGGAGCCCTCTTCATTATGGGATTCTCACTGGAAAATATAACGACGGCATTCCAGAAGGAAGCAGAGCTTCTTGGAATGAAGGCACGAGACGGGCACTTACCGAAGAAAACCTAGAGAAAGTAAGAAAGCTCACCGACATTGCCAATGAGCTAGACATCACGATGTCACAACTAGCCCTGGCATGGGTTCTACGGCTCCCAGAAATTAGTGCCGCCATCACTGGTGCTACCAAACCGGAACACGTCCGAACCAATGCACGGGCAAGTGATGTATCATTATCAAGTGATGTCCTCAACCAAATAGAACAAATTCTTCAAAATAAGCCAGTGCATCACGGACCATATCGTCCAATCATGGATCTATAAGTGTATTTAAAGACATTACACCTTTTCGCTTTCTCTTTTTATTTCATTGACTCTAAAAATAACAATGTTTCATCCACTTCACACGTTCCCTCATTTTTTTACTCTTTTAAGGATCTTGGTAACCAGAAAATGATCATGGAGAGAAAGTAGGAAAAAACATGGAGAAATAACGGGAAATTTATCTAGCCATGCATTCTACGATTCAGAAAGAAGCTAATAACATATTTAAATATGAACACTCCATGGTCCACCTAGATTAACAAGATCGAGTGAATGAGTTTCCAGAAATGGAGAGAACAGGCAATGACCAGTCCATCAATATTTAGTAACCTCGTTTTCTTGATTAGCCTGATTGCTTATGGTATCGCCATTGCCAGCACTGGAAGTACGTATCGAAAATATCGCTATCTAGGACACGCTTGGATAACCTTTGGATTTGCTCTCCTCCTCCTTGATGCTATCATTCGTTATGTTATTGAGTTCACCCCTTCCAATGAAGGAAATCTTCTTTTAATTCTTTGGTTTCTTCTCAATTCTTTATTGATGCTTTCGGTATGGGTCATTCTCCTATCTCTGCTGCTGGGTCAATATGATCGTCTTCCAAAACGGAGTCATTTTATCACTCTTCTCGTGGGGATTCTCATCGGCTTGTTTTCCAATCCAAATTTTATCCGCATCACCAAGGATCCATATTCCTATAATGCTAAATATGATCCAATCATCGGAGTTTTTGTTCTCATTCTCTTAATTCTCTTCATCACGTCGGTAGTTCGACAGTCATTAATCAAGCTCCGACTTAATCCCCATGGTTACAAGCGACCTCCCGCAATGTTACTCCTAATTTCATACGTCTTAATCATTGTTTGGGCCCTATCAATCCTTTTTACCTCAAATCCCATCATCAGAACAGCAAGACCAGCATTGTTTGCCATTGCAATGCTATTTTGGGGACTTGCCCTTTACCTTAATCCCTTAACAATAAGCATCACCAGCGTGAAGACAAAAGGTGTCTACGTGTTACGAAAAGATGGTCTTCTCTTGTGTTTTTGGGAAAAAGGAGGAAAATCAACTACAGTTGACCGTCAGTTACTTTCCAACCTAATGACCGCCATAAAAGCTAGTTCCGAAAGTCTCGTGGGCGGTAACTCAGTTCTTCGTGGTCTTGCCTATCAAGACTCCCACATATCATTTGTTGCAGGAAAGAAAACCATCGTTTCTCTAATCACCGAAGGTGTTCTCTCTTCTAATTTAGAACTCGTGGCACGCGTGTATCTGGCGGACTTTGAAAGGAGATACTCCCATCTTCTCGCTGATGACATCATTAATACCTCGCATTTTGCGAATGAATCTACAAAAATAGGCGAAATCATCGAATCAATGACAATGTAAGGCGGTCAACATGGTAAAAAATACACCGATACTTGTAAATTGAAGAGTTACGTGTTAACGATGGCGAATTTTTAGGAATGGCATCTTTTTTCCCATTTTCTCAAACCTTCCAGCTTCCTAAAGATGCTCAAACATTCTTGTCAAAACATAAAAGTGAAATGCATTCGGATCCTCTAAGTAAGATAAGACATCAAGCAATCCTACCGCGAACAATCTGAGGTAACTAGCCAAGTCTCGCATTCATTCCTTCACGTGTCTTTCCACCTCATATCCACGCATCTTTGGATTAACTGTCTTGTTACCGGCTCAAGAATGGAAACTTTGAGAGTCATTCACTTGTCCTTGAAATATTTAAAGGAACTAGTTGCCATTTAAAAACTCTTTTTAAAGGAAAGGGATAACCAAATCATTCTCGAAACTTTTCTTCATAAGACCTAACATTATTAACTCCGTAACGATACCAGTTGGTATTGAATGAGCTCGGTATTTGTTAAGTAAGGGATGATAAACATCCTTCATTTCATCATTATACGAGCACCAAGCGCCTTACTCAACACTATATGAAGAATTTGTCTTTAGAAATGTCTTGATATAAATTACAAAGAATGATTACAAATGAAGACGCGGTGAAATGTTAATTTGTTTCTAATTCATCAAAGACATAAAAATATCGGATTTTTTTATGTAAAAGGGTACACGAAAATAGACGAAAAATTAACGGGAAATAGATGAACAAATGACTATAAGTAATTCACCTAAACATCCCTTTCAGGGTATTCATCATTACCTTAAGTTTTTTTTCTCGAATTTTTACCTATTTAAACCAGACAAGGTGATGACAATTGGTATTAAAACAAAAAACTTGATCCATTAAGAGAATTAGAATATTTTATCGCTCAAAAGTAACGTTTGAGTATGCCATGATAAGTGAGAGGTGATCTTACGTGACTAAAATTGCAAAAAAATCTCTAATCACCATTATTTTAGTAAAACCAAGAATCTTACAAGGAATATTGTTCATCATATCTTTAACCGTGCTCGTTTCGACAACACTTATCATTATGAACGGCAGAGCATAGTGGATAATTTCCAACTCTGGTGTTCCCCCTTCAAAGAATACCTCCGTCATTTCTATTGAAACAGCGAATTCATACCCAGCATCTCATACAATGAATCAAAATCCCCCAATTATGTCACCAATTGATTTCAAGAAACATGTATTATCTATAAAACACGAAATATTATCCACATCCTCTAATCATCCTCTATTATCCATACCTCACCAACTAATACCGAAAGATATCTAGAGCTAGTTTCCTATACCATTAACATCAACGTTCCACTACCTACCGTATCAGTGAACAAAAACGGAGAACCACTGCCATTTTATCATTACTAATTTCACCGTTGTCTACACGGTAAAGCTGTATCAAGTGACTAATGGGAGTAATGATCCTATTTTAGTACAGATCATAAACAAGAGTGGGTCCTTTACAAGCAGTAATACTCCAAGCATTAAAACTGGATCCATTACCTGGCGAATACCTAAGAATGAAAAAATGCTCGTTCTTCAGGATGAAAATGTCGAGTGTCAGCATTCTGTTTCGTTTAAACTTATAATGACCACAATAAATGGAACTGTTGGAAACGAACAAGTGAATCACGTTGAAATGAAGATTGAATATCTTCCAACTCTTGGACAGTCCTTCATCATTCGCCATTGAACCATCCTACCCGATGTTGGACTGATAACAGTGGGACCAAGTCTAGCATTGCTCCCAATCATCGCAATGTTCGTTTATCGAAGAAGATTGTTGAGCTCCTTCCACCATGAAAACGAGATGAAATGAGTAACATCCAAGAAATAAGATATACCCAATGATTATTGATCACCATTGATTCAGTTTTTATTCGCTCGTCTCTTTTCCATCTTTTTTCTTGTTAACGAGTGATTGGATCTAATAAACAGTAATGTCAGTAATACGAAGTTTAGCGACATGTTTAACTTTTTTTCAACAAGCACCAATAAAAATTGCTTAACAATGACACGATAAAGATCACGGATCTAAACAAGTCAAATGACAACCGCACCCT
>JAJRXH010000097.1 GCA_024276395.1 archaeon | reverse complement strand
CGTGGTACATTGGTATGAGCAAGTTACGGGATCGCTTGGTCGAATTGAATGAAGAAATTTTCTGGAAACCGAATCACCTGAAGCATGGTAGGTTTGGTAACTTCTTGAAAGAAGTGAAAGACTGGGCATTAAGCCGCAATCGGTACTGGGGAACTCCATTACCCATCTGGGTCTGTGAACAGGGCCATCATTCATGCATTGGTTCGGTGGAGGAATTAAAACAATGGAGTCTCGATGAGATACCAGAGCATCTCGATCTTCATCGGCCTTACATCGATCAAGTACGGGTAAAATGTCATGAGTGTGGTCAACCAGCCAAGAGAGAACCATACGTCATTGATTGTTGGTATGACTCTGGTTCGGCGCCTTTTGCCCAATGGCACTATCCATTTGCCCATCAAGATGAATTCAAGGATCATTTTCCAGTTGATTTCATCACGGAGGCCATTGATCAGACTCGCGGGTGGTTCTACACGTTACATGCTGTTTCAACCGCTGTTTTTGATTCTATTGCCTACAAGCGTGTCCTGTGTATGGGACACGTGCTGGATCAAGAAGGCAAGAAAATGTCCAAGAGTTTGGGTAACGTCGTGAGTCCAACGGATATGTTTGATCAATTTGGGGCGGATGCAACTCGATGGTTGTTATATTCGACACCTACGTGGAACAATATCCGTTTTGGTCCAGATCTCGTGCGTGAAGCCATGCGATTGTTTCAATTGCCCTTGTGGAACACGTATATTTTCTTTTTGACGTATGCCGAACTCGATGGTTTTGACCCACGGTCCGAAAAATTTGCCGTTCAGATTGATGATTACGAATTGCTAGACAAGTGGATTTTATCTCGGCTACAGGCTCTCATCAAGGATGTGCGCACATCCATGGAAGAATTTGAAGTGCATCGAGCGGTTAATCATTTTAGAGAATTCATAGATGACTTGAGCAACTTGTGGCTCCGTGCCTCGCGTCGACGATTCTGGGAAAAAGAATTGACAAATGCCAAGAAATCTGGTTATCATGCGCTCTATCATATCTTGGTAACATTAAGCAAGTTGCTAGCGCCCTTCATGCCCTTCATGGCCGAACATCTCTATCAGACCTTGGTCGTTCCAGTCTCGGATGAATTAGATGATGGCTTCCCGTTAAGCGTGCATCTTGAGTCATATCCAGTTCCCGATGACCAATGGATTAATGATGCTCTTGATGAGCAATTTAGCTATGTGAAGGATCTCATCGTTCAGGGACGCTCCATTCGGGCTAGAACCAACTTGAAGATCCGTCAACCATTATCTCAAGCTGTGATCGTGGCCTCGGAAGATGTTTTGGACAAAGTACGACCATTTACTGACTTGATCAAGACAGAGCTTAACTTGAAAGACATTGAATACACGACAGACCCTGGCAAGGTTCTCGAGCGAAAGTTAAAGCCTCAATTCGGCAAGTTAGGTCCCAAGTTTAGAAAGGAAGCGAACAAAGTAGGGACTCATCTGAAGAGTCTAACTGGAGCAGATGTTGAAGCCTTGCTAAAGCAACTTGAGGAAAAAGGTGTTGCCTCAGTAACCCTTGATGGCAAGGAATATGAGTTTGCCTCTGAGGATTTTGAGATCGTTACCACGAATGTTGAAGGATACAAAGGTGGAGAATTCAAGGGAGGTCAGGTGTTTCTCAATACTAAACTTACATCAGATCTGAAGAAAGAAGGTCTTGCAAGGGAGGTCATCAGGCGGATCCAGATGATGAGAAAGGAGCTCAATCTCGACTTTGAACAATTAATTGTCGTGAAGTACGAGGCAACACCAGAATTAGCTGAAGCCATCAAGGAATATCGAACACTCATTAAAAATGAGACGCTGACAAAGTCATTAAGCAAGTATGATGCCAAAGAGCCAGCAAAAAAACGTTCAGAAGGGTCAATACTTACCGAATGGACGATAACTGACGTGGAAGGCGAACAACATCAAATAATTTTGCAAGTAGAACCAGTTACCAGTTCTACCGATCGAAATAAATGAGTTTATTCTGTTAGTTCATGTTCTTTATGTTCTTTTTTTCCCATTCTTTTTGATTCCATGGCATCTAAGATAATCCAATTTTTGGATTTCTTCTGATGACAATGAGATCGGACCCCTCCGAAGGGCAGTTGTGAGGATCACGTGCCTCATCATTCTTTGACGTGAACGTCATCAACATCGACAAAAATCAACAATGTTACTAAAAAGTCGGGAAGGTTTCACCTTGTGATCCAGAAGGATGACCCCAGGCCTGCGTTATGCCTATGTTGTAAAGTAGGGGTTTCCTGATGAATGGTCTGTCATGACTCGAGTTTTCGTGACATCACCCCATCATCGATGGTGAACGGACGTGGACGTCAACAACTAGGGAGGGAACGGATCAATCAGGTTCCACGCGTTGAATCCACGAGGGATGATTCCTGGGAACAGTGATTGGATGAATTCCACCACGCTACACGTCAGTCACGTGCATGATCACGAACCATCGGCGGGCCCACGTCGGTGAGAGCTCGTGAGGATCACCGCCCATCCACAGGAGTCCGGCAATGCGGACCGACAAGTACGCAAGAAGACACAAGTACAAGAAATTCGTGATGCCTT
>JAJRXH010000096.1 GCA_024276395.1 archaeon | reverse complement strand
TGGAAGTTACTAATGGTGCTATCATCTGCATCTTCAATAGGAACGTGAGATTGCAATCTAAGCAATAAATTCGATATTTTCTTTGACTGAAAGACCTCCTGATATCGATTGATATCTTTCGATCTGGAATCTCTCATCATCCATTCATAAGTCGTAGTCATTGAAGATGCTGGAAAATACACATGTTTTTTCCGAGAATTTTCTGAATCTAATTCTTGATCCATATTTGGATAAATTAAACTTTCTAAATCGACCCAATAATGGATCTCTTCGACTATATCAAATTGAATCCCTTGAAACGAATTCCAGTCCTTGACTAGCGCAATCTGATCAGAACTGTCATCTTCTTCAATAAATGACGATTTATTCTTAGATGGAGGGATCACGAATAACGCAATGATTTCACGAGAACCTAAGGGAGCTAAAATCCAAATCTTTCCAAATTCCTTTTTCAAGAGCATCTTACTAATGATATCAGTGTTCTCTGCATTAAATCTCCCAATAACAATTTTCGCTCCTAACTTGAACACATCAACTTGATATCGAGGCAAAAACATTTTTGCATAACTAAATAACTTGAAGGCAAGAACAACATCTTTCAGAGGAACTTGAGCCTGACGTTGAATCTTGTCAATCGTGGGTAGTTTCAGCATTCTACCAGTTTCTAGGAGAAAAGCTCGACAAGAATGATACAAAACCGTCTTGAAAGAATCAATCAAGGGAATGAATCCCTCGTGTTGCAGCGTAGTCTGGTAAGCCTCTTTTATTAATTGATGGGGAGATAGCGGCTCTAGTTCCTTAATTCTTCCGTATACTTCTAAATATCTTGATAGGGACTTCTGCCACACATTTGTATCTAATCCTGAAGCACGAAAGACTACCCAATCCAATGGAAACTCTAAGGACCTTGAAATGGTCATGGATGGAAGATCAGCAAAGAACTTGTGAGGACATTCTGACACGTCAATTCCGTGCTGGATTCTCGAAAGCGATGTCAAAGTGGAATATAACGATAAGAGTTTTTCCTTAGCTTGCACGTCTGATTCTTCAATTAATAAATCCATGCTCTCTTCTTGAGAAAGATTCATCACATCAAAGAAGTTCGAGATGTTGGACAACATTCTTCCTAGCCTCTTTACTCCCATAAGTTTATGAGAAGCTTGCAACACGATGCCAAGAACCATTCTGCGGCATTGAAGTTATATTAATGTTAGTTGACAAATGTTGCAACAATGGTTAAATATAGTAAAAGAGGATAAAATCTGAGAAAATGAAAAAAAGGAAAGACCAACTTCTTTCTCCGACAATTAATATGGACCATCACTAAAAGAAAAAAGAAAGGCATTAATCAGAAAAGGGAAAATTCTGAGGGTTTAAAATATTTCGAGGGTCCAATCGATCCTTGATTGCCCTCATCATTGATATCGATGCGTCATCCCATTGTTTCCTTGCCTATTGGATGAACGATTTTCCAATACCATGATGATGACTAACAACACCCCCGTTTTTCACGAAAGATTCTACCGCAACTGATTGTAACCTCCGACATTGTTCGATCTCGTTATTTTCTTCAAGAGACGCCACGTAAGTCACGTATAGCGATGCTCCTTCTGGATACAAGTGTGATATATGGGCAAAAACTAGATCAACTTCCTTACTTAAAGCTGAGATCGCTGAATCATAAAGTCGCGGAAGCTTCTCCCAGGTCGTAGCTGTCTCAATCGTATCAATTAATATGCCAAGATCTAACAAGTAATCCCGAAGATGTGGATGCTCAAATCGATGAGCAAACCATATCCGTGCAAACTTCGCGCCTGCCTTCAAGCCACCATGATTCTTTATAATTCTTGAAACGGTTATTTCAGCATTTTTGACGTAATCAACAGTGCCTTCATATACCAATATCAACAACGAGCGAACTCCAGAAGAAAATCCACGCCAATCCAAGTATTTTTCCAAAAGTCTTATCATAATCCCCTTTTCAGGATTTTTTCTCCCAATAATGGAGTACATGAGCGTTTCTAGACCATCTGACAATCGTACTATCGATGGAAGAAAATCCCCTTGGCTTAACTCTTCTAACGCCTCAATTCCTTGATGAAAATCTGGAAACAAATAACTAGCAAACTTCCGTTGGGGAGTAGGGTCATGGAATATTTTAAGGGTCGCCCTTGTGATGATTCCGAGAGTACCCTCACTACCGATGAAAACTGGAATATTTTGAGGACCCAAGGCAGATGCTGGAGACAAGGGTGGCTCTATCAATCCTATAGGGGTCACAATTCTCAAGTTCACTACTAAATCTTCAATCTTTCCCCTCAACGTTGAATTTTGTCCTGCCCCTCGTGCTGCTATCCATCCTCCCACAGTTGATTGCTCAAAAGACTGTGGAAAATGTCCGATTGTAAAACCTTCTCGATTCAAAACATGCTCTAATTCTGGACCCAATATTCCAGCTTCAACGGTCACGGTCATTGAACTAGGACTGATTTTAATGATCTTGATGAGGTGTGGGCGGAGAGCAAGAGCAATGCCCGGTTTTGTAAAGTGTACAGCTCGCGTTACAGATGTTCCTCCCCCAACCGGTATTAAAGGAATTTCAAGTTGCTCACACAGCGCTAAAATCTTTCTGATTTCATCTTCCGTGCGTGGATGCACGACCATTTCAGCTAAGGTAGCAAATTCTCCTTTTCTAATTCTAATGAGGTCTTCTGTTGAGAAGCCATGTGAATATTTTATTCTTGTTAAAGCATCGGCTTTCACGTTTTCCTTACCCACAATATCTTGGAAGGATGCAAGGATATCGTCATTAATTAATTTCGGTGGTTGGACTAAAACTTCCTGATGGAGATGTTCTGTGAAATAATCTCGCATTTCCCATTGAGGAACTAGCTTCTTTAGATCTTCCAAAACAAAGTCTGGTAATGGTTCAGGTTCCATACCCTTCCACAAGGAGGCACGTCTTAATTCCATACCTGAAATAGCAGTAGGAAGCTGCATGTTTCATCCTCTCAT
>JAJRXH010000095.1 GCA_024276395.1 archaeon | reverse complement strand
TTGTATCAATTAGAAATAAGGATGCCCAAATAGAACTCATCAAAATTGATGTCGACAACAAGGAAAGTACTGCTCTTCCCTTTCCAAAAGGATGGTATCAATCAATTACAGCTCATCCCAAAAAAATGCTGCTCGCTGCCATTTACTCATCTTCCACCAGACCAGAACAACTTCAATTACTAGATCTCACGAAAGAAACAATAATAACAATATATCAATCTGTACCATTATTTCCGACCAAGTATCTGGCTAAACCACGACATGTATCGTTTCCAACTACTTTTGGCGAGAAAGCACACGCCCTGCTATATGCTCTGGAGTGGGAAAGCTTGGAAAATGCTCCAGTTATCGTTAACGTGCATGGCGGACCAACATCACAAAGAGGCTTCCGATGGAATGAAGCGGCCCATTTTTTTGCGTCACGTGGTTATCTATATGCTGAACTCAATTACCGAGGAAGCACTGGCTATGGAAGAGCCTATGCTCAACGCCTAAACGGTAATTGGGGAATATTAGATACCGATGACGCCCATTCCTTGCTAAGATATCTTGAAAAAATGGGATGGGCAGATCCAAGTCGATCTGCCATCATGGGAGGATCTGCTGGAGGTTTTCTTGTACTGAATACGCTGATCAAATATCCAGACGCCTTTACTTGTGGAATCGATCTTTACGGGATAACAGATCTCTTTCATCTTGCGAGACATACTCACTACTTTGAATCACGGTATCTCGATCAGTTAATTGGACCACTTTCTGAAGCAGCTGACAAGTATAGAGAACGCTCTCCCATTTATTATGCAGAGAACATTCAATCTGCATTGCTTATCTTGCAAGGAGCTGAAGATATCGTCGTCCCTAGAGCACAATCAGAAAGCATTGTCAAGACGTTAGAATCATTAGGTAAGACCGTGAAATACAAGCTGTACCAAGGCGAAAGACACGGATTTCGAAAGAAAAGCACCATCATTGATGCTTACAATGAAATTCTCTCCTTTTTGGATCAACAACTGCTGTATCGGTCGTGACTGAATGACAATCTTGAAATGAAAGAAATCTACAAGCTTGATGCCTTCAATCTAAAATGAAAGAAATTCTATGATGGATCAAAATTTTCCACCAGTCAGCAACAAAAATAGCACAATAATTAGCAAAGTGAGTCTATATTTAGCAAGAAAACTAGGATCACGCTATTGTAACGGCGAAAATCTTTTTGGTTCATCTGCATCATCAAAAATCATTTCAATGCCTCTCTTTTTCAATTCATCAAAGAAATACCAGAATTTTCAATTTCCTCCGGATGTTTGACGCCACACTCGGTAATTTTTCCATTAACAAACAGTTGTGCAGCAATTGATGCTAGAATTCCAGTTAAAAGTCCCATGTGGATGCTAGGTGTGGAGTACACGAGATGAACTGGCTTGCCATCCTCATTCCCAAAAAGATCAACACGTGCTGAAGAAGCTGGCACGCCCACGGTAGCAAATATCTTTTCAGTGAGATGAATGAACTTAGCAATGATTTGCTGTCTTTTCTTTCCTTGAATGAGATGATGATGCTTTAGGGCAGTGGCAAGCTTGTTATTCCAGTCCGAAGTGAGACCTCCTTGCAAGCTGCATTCTCTAACTCCATCCAAGTATATTGAAATGGTTAATGGTTCTGGATGCCCAACGTCATAAACGGTGACAGTTCCAATTGGTTCCGGAAATTGCACCGTTTGGTATGCTCCACCAGCCGGAACCATAACCAACCTCCCATCCAAGAATGTAGGTATCTTTCTGGTTACTGCATACAACACGTGCAATACGACTGTAAATCCTTTCGAATCAGCAGTACCACCTGCCCAAGCAATGTTAACACGAATGTTGCCATCTTTATCCAGCTTGTTAT
>JAJRXH010000094.1 GCA_024276395.1 archaeon | reverse complement strand
TTGTTGGGGTGACCAATCCCGCAATGACTTTTAACAAGGTGGTCTTCCCAGCACCGGAGGGCCCTAAAATGACCACGTATTCACCCTTTTCTACTTCTAAGGAAAGACCATCCAGTGCACGCACGCGTCCATAATCCACGACAACCGAATCTAGCTTGATGTAAGGTACTTTCAACCCCTCCGTTCAATGTTGCGTCTTTCGAAAGACCATTTCAATGACCCTAGCTGCATCTTTTCGTAGTTGCTCCCAATTAAGTAGCATCTTGGCAATCAAGATGAACACGTAACTGAAAATGGAAAGTACCAGTGTCGTGATAGCAGCACTTCCATAATCACCATTTTTCACGGAGTTCACGATAAACACCGGTGCCGTCTCAACATCTGCTACCGCCAGTGTAGCACCCGTTTCTCCAACACTACGAGTAAAGCCCATGACTGCCCCGGCTAGGATGGATCCCTTCACGGAAGGAAGAGTTATCTCCGTAAAAACTTGAAGAGGTCTTGCTCCCAATGTACGCGCGGTCTCTTCGATGGCAACATCCAGTTCTTCCAGTCCGCCGATGGCATTTCGAGTGATGAACGGAAAAGTCATCGACATGTGTGCCAATACCACTAACATGATCTCTGGCAACCAATTAGTAAGTGGAGAACCCCAGTAGATGGAAACAGATATACCTAGAGCGGCTGAAGGAACTAAATAAGGAACATCGATGAGAGAATCCACGAGTTGTGTTAACCAAGATTTCTTTCTGGTAACGAAGATTGCCATGGGAATTCCAAGCAGCACGTTCAAGAACGTTGCCAGAAAACCTACAAAAAAAGATCTCAATACACTTTCAATGAACCGAGTAAAGTTAACTGCCGCCAGATTGGCACTAGGAAGATAAGCGAGAACAAAAAAAGACGGAATGAAAATGAAAAGCACGATGAAAGAGGAAGCCATGGCATTCCGAAAGTTAACAAAGACTTTTTGGCTAATTCTTCGTTCAAAGGACGGAAAGACTTTCTTGATGGGTGATCGTGATGACTTTATGAGGAAACGCATCAAAAAAATGATGACCAGAGAGGTGATGATCATGAAAAAACTTACCAGGGCAAGTCCAGCCTCATACTGCGCTTTAGTGACCACATCAACATTAGGATTTTTTAAAACACCCTTCCACACGTCAATTAATGCAGTTCCTTGGATCAAGTCGGAATCTGTCAGCTTGGCGCCCTTTATGGTCGTCAATAACGTGACCACACCTCCAGTATCGGACAATGACTTTGCCATTGCCAGTACAGCCGCCGTGGCAATTCCAGATCGGAACATGGGAAGCGTGATGGTACGAGCAACCGTGAAGTGACTACCGCCACACGTCAAACCAGCTATTTCATAGGTCTGATCGAGCTCTTCAAGAATCTCCGTGAGACTACGAACCACGTACGGAAACGTCGTGGTAAAGTGAAAGAGCACGATCATTACGAACACGGCATCGTGAAAAATCTGTAAAGCACCAAAAGGAACATCACGGACGTTGGGTGTCACGGCCCAGAACAAAGCCACTGAAAATCCCAATCCAGCAGTGGGAATGGCTAACGGGGACTCAATGAGCGTGTTTACTAGTTCTTTCCCTCTGAATTGTTTTCTCGCCAATACCCATGCTAATGGAAGGCCAAACAAGAGATCAAACAAGGTGACCGTGAAAGATACTGCAAAAGAAAGAGCAATGGCACGAACTATCTTAAACATCCGTTCTGGACTTTGCAAGACGAAGGTATTGATAGTTTCAAAACGATCAAAAACATAAATCAACACGAAAGTCGTGGGTAGAAAAATGAACAAGAAAAAAATGAGGAGAATCAAGGCATACCAAACCGTCACGACATTTCTATTCGAACTTAAGGCATGTAATCGATGAACTAATTGAGCTGACACTCGCTGCACCGACTTTGAGTGAATGACTTATTTACACGTGACGATCAATTCCACGATTTATAAAGATTCGTGTTACCATGAAAGACGAAGGCGATTCCATTCGGCGCCATTGCCCTCGCAGAATTAAAAAATGACCATCCTTGATGAACAAGAAAATTTTACTTGTTCAACAATGCCATGAATTCATCAATGGATGATACCTCACCCACGGCTTTCTTCAAATCAGATAACTTCTTTTTTGATGTGATTTTAAGTAATTGCTGTGCAATCACTTTTTCTGACACAGCATCTTCTCCAAATCGAGCCTTTAATCCCATCAAGATGGCAGACTGAATGCTACTTTTCACTGTTTCTTTAACTGCTGCCTTTACTCCTTCTTTAATTCCTTCCTTGATTCCATCTGTAATTCCCATTTACAGCTCCTCCGAAAATGGTTGATGATCTTTCCAAAAAGAAAATGGTGCGTATCTTTAATGAATCTTTTCATTAAACGGAGGTGTGAGTCAACCTCATCTCATTTTGACAATGACAAGAAAAGAAGTGTCTTAGCAATTGACAATCCAGAACATTAGAGTTATCAATGAAAGAAAGTAAATTAATTCCACGTCAAGGGAGAACTCGTCAGTGACTGCAAATTAATCGATATGATCGTCCTGGACATCACCATCGCCCATTATCGAGAAGAGGATCCTGTTATCGTCCCGACCCGCGAAAGTGATCACCAGAGAATGGAAGATGATGCTTGAGATGACGGCAATGCTTCCCATCACCAAAAAAATACTTGAAAGACCGACATCAAGGCGATCAACAATTAGAGCAACAATTATCTTTGATAAGAGTATGGGAACTGTCGCAAGAAGATCAAAGATTCCCCGAATTGAGCCAAGATTTTCCAAGGGAGCTTGTTTTTGAACGAAACTTGCTCCAGATACGCCAAGGAGAAGCGAAGATAACGAATATAAGATCCAGAACAAGAGAATCAGCAAGAAGGAAGAGTCAAGCACGTGAATGGATGGTTCACTCACGAATAGCACGCCAAGACCTAACAATACCAGAGCCTCTCCCATCATTCCCATGAATAAGCCCTTTTCTGAAGCGACTTTCTTGAAGACACTCATGAGAAGAAAGCCACCAATCAGAAATCCAATAGTTTCAGTAGAAAGCACGATACTGTAAGAAAATTCCGGCTTCACGGCATGTTTATCGAAATAAGCAATGAGCAATATGTTCAACGATCCCATGGCAAAGTTGAACAAGGGGATGATGAGAATCGACACCAATAGTGGCTTGTTGTGAAGTAAAACTTTCCAAGTAGCCAATCTAGTTTTGATTGTCACATTTTCTCCACCTTCTTTCGTTCCTGTAGAAATAGCATCGCTCTTGAAATGAGTGAACTTCGGCGGTTGTTTCCAATAATGATG
>JAJRXH010000093.1 GCA_024276395.1 archaeon | reverse complement strand
AGACAACGATTCAACGAAATTTATATCTAACAAAAGACTTCGTAACTGTGGATCAAAAAAAGAAGCTATCCTAATCATTGGTCTTTTTTGACTGGATTCACTACTCGATTGTAAAAATGGTCGAAACAGTTCTTCCGTGATGCCAATGAAAAAATGATCACCTTGATTAGATAACACGTAAATTCGATAGAAATGCTCATTGAGATGATGAATATCGAACATCTCCCACGAAGATTCATCATTTGTATCCGATTGAGAGGAATTTCCAGACAAAAAACCCAGACTTTTGTTTTCAATAATAAATTTATTGCTTTCTTGGAAGCTGCGAGACACACAAGCAAACTCACCGATAGATTCATTATATCGTCTCTCTACACCATAATCATCATTCAAAAACACCAAAGATTTATCATTCTTAACAGAAAAACCACTGTTAAGCGCAACATAATCCATTTTTTTTGATCTAGCGCATTAGCTATCCTATAAAAAGAACTCAAAAGGGGGGTTGATTCTTTCCATAACAATTCTAATTCATCCAGTCTCCAGCGAAGCTGATCTCCCAAAAGGAAGTAATCAACCTGTTCTTCTTCCAAAAATATGGAGGTCAACAGAAAAAGAAGATGGTCCCAGTCATTTTCCGATGGCAAAAGAACTCGCGTCGACGATTTTTGCCTAAGTATCGTGATAAGTTGATCAACATGTTGCCTGATATTCCAACCCCCAAAAACTTCAATTGCCTTCACGTCATTCCCCCAAACCCGAACATCTTGTATAGAATGGACAATTGAACTGAGATGCTTACCAACCAGCAAAATGCTTGACCTCTGCTTTCCTCCCATTGGGCGCTAACTCCCTTCCCAATTAATATATATTCGACTACCATTCAGCACGATGAACGACTTTATCTGGCAAAGATGATTCAACCAACGCGTGCGTTTCCACTGCTTTTCATTCCTTAGCTCACACTTGGAATGATACGAACCCGGTTGCCATTCCCTCCTTATTCCAATGAAATAAACATTAGCTTCTAAAGCAGCTGTTTCATCTATCCAAGAATCACCAATGTAGAGCACTTGCTGGGGTTTGCATCGCCATCGTTCCAAAAATAAGAGCAAACCATCCGGCGCTGGCTTCATTTTCCGCACGTCCTCTCTCGTAAGCACCAAATCAAAAAAATGAGTCCATTCAAGACGTGATAAAACCATATCGGTAATTTGACGATTATTATTAGTAAGTAGTCCAATTTTCACTTGAGTCCCATAAAATAACTCTAACAATTCTCGTGCACAAGGCATTGGTCTAGCATTCAAAGATCCAGCCATCTCTTCTTCTTCAATAACTCTCATTGCGACATCATATTGTCGTGGAGACAACTCCTTTATCTGAGACAATAATTCCGAGATGGAAAGACTCTGAATGTCGAAAGGCCCTGAAAGTAACTCGGATGGTCTTGTCGAGGCCTCAGTTAACTTGAAAGTCATTTCCAACAGATACTGTTTGATTTTTTTATAATCAATCGTGCTCCGAATGAGACAATTATCAAGATCAAAGATCACAGAATGGATGTTAACGAATCCCATTGAATTGTCATCCTCATTAAATTTACTCTCGTGGCTTTAAATGATGTTCCCAACGATCAATGTGACTAAGAACTTCCTTTTTCACATCTTCGAGTTCCGCCTTTTCACGTCGTTTAATTCGGGCGGCCAAATGATTCATTTCATATCCAACTCTGCTCCATCTTCCCAATACAGATATCAAATCTTCTTTCGCCAAACTCAAGTCTTGAGCTATCTTAGAAGGTGAATCCGCCCTACGCACTT
>JAJRXH010000092.1 GCA_024276395.1 archaeon | reverse complement strand
TAGACTTGTACATGAATTCAGAATATGTACCGCTTCATCCATCCACTCTTACTCTAGCACTCGAATTTCGGCATTTCTAATACATCACAAGTGTTTTGAATGACCAGAATGGAGCGTCTCATAAGGTGATCAGAGGTGACCTTGCCACCCACATATTCTTACAACAATTCCAACCGATTTGAAGGATTTTTATCAAAACTTGACTTAATAACAATGTTCTTTATCCATTTCGGAGTATCGATGTACATCGTAGCTTTTGGATCTGTGGTGAACTCAGAACTCAAGTTCGCTGGTTTATCAACATCTCTCATCACGCTTATTTTTGGATTTATCACCGCAATGGAGATTAGCCGTCTTTTTTTCGCTAGCATCGTGGATCACAAAGGCATCAGGACCGCAACTCCAGTATTTCTCTTCAGCATAGCATTATTGATATCTGGAACAACCATTCTTTCCATCATCCCCATCCAAGGATCTCTCATCACTCTTCTTGCGCTGATTTTCGCCTCAATCGGAGCTGCTACTGTCCCAACAGTCGTTGATGGGATTTTTGCCAAATCAAGCTTGTCCGAGGATCGAAAAATAGCTTTATCACTACAAACAGGAAGATTAACAGGATTTGCCGTGGGCGGCATCATTGTTGCCATATTTTACGGTTCTCTAGGACATCGCGGCATTTTCATCATGATTACTGCCATATTACTAATGACGGGAACAATAGGCACGCGTTCCATCCTCAACATCACGAGGAAATTCGCCTCATTCATCGTCACGAGTGAAAAAGCAACCATCTCCTCTCTCCATGGCGTCAACTTAAAGAATTGGGCAACCCCAGAAATCCGAAAAGATATCTTCCTCATCTTTGTCTTCCTAACATTATTTGGACTTGGCTTTTTTGCACAAGATAGCATCCTCGAATTATTTGGAATTGAAGAATTAGGATTCAACCGAAATAAAATTGGAAGGATGACTGGAGCTTGGGGCATAGCTACCTTGCTCGGTGTTCTCACTGGAGGTGCACTAATGAGCAAGTATTCCGACAAGACAATCGTGAGCGGGAGTCTAGGCATCTCAGCACTAGGCATTCTTGGCGTGGCAACTGCACCTTTTTTTCCCCCAGAAACAACAGTCAATTACCTAATGATTATGGTGTTCCTTCTGGGATTTGGAGGTGGTGCTGCTTCTACACCGTCCATTGCTAGGCTCATTAATCTATCAAAACGAACAACAATTCCCTTGACCATCATGGGTATTGTAGGAATAGCTTCAACTGTGACCCGCAGTGTCAGTGCCATCATCGCAGGCTTTCTTGCAGAATACCAAGGATTCCAATTGGTTTTCTTCCTAGAGGCAATACTTCTCTTGCTTGCTGCCGTCCCCTATGCTTTAACTTCTCGATGGGAGCATTCCAACGAACATGAATTAGCTTTAGACGAAGCAATGGTTCTAAATTAGCAAGTGTTCCTTTCTTTTAGCCTTTTTTCTTTGAACGCAAGCCATTCTCTTGTTTGTCATTGGTTAACAATTTTTTCCCTTAACCGAAGAATCATTCGCGGAATATCAATATCTAAAGGGCAATGAATCTTACAACTGCCATCAATCAAACACGAATAAATAGATGGCATGGCTATCTCTCTTCCCTCAACAAACCATGTCCAAATGGCACCAATTCCTCCAACATAAGTAGAACCACCAAAATTACCGGCAATTACCTTAAATACTGGACAAGTGTACATGCAAGCTCCACAACGCAGGCAATAAGAAGCTTCTCTAAACTCCGCATCAGCAATCATTCTAGACCGACCATTATCCAACAGAACCAGATGCACGTTTCTAGATTTGAAGTCTTTAGTCGCGCCCCACACATCAATGTAGCCCGTAATTTTATACTTGGCATATCTAGAAGTCACGAAAGCAACTTTCATTGCATCTTCAAAAGCTGGGACGATTTTTTCAATTCCAGTCAAAAAAATGATATTTTTTGGTAATACGCCACTAAACCGAATGTTACCTTCATTATGAATGGAAATTATCATAGCATCCTCAGCGCTCACGGCGTTCGCACCAAGAATGCCGAAATCTGCCTGAAAGTATTTTTCTCTTAAAAAATCACGTGCTATCAACACCATTGAAGCAACATCTTGAGGATCCAGCTCTCTTCCAACAAGTTTTGCAAAAACCTTAGCGACTTCTTCTCTTGGAACATGTAAAGAAGGAGTCACAACGTGCATTGGACGATCATCAAGCAATTGGATGATGAATTCACCTAAATCTGTCTCCCATACTTCATTACCTTTCTCCAGAAGATGCTGACGAAGACGAATCTCTTCCGATGTCATGCTTTTCCCTTTAATGATGACCTTGCCAGAACCAATAATGTCATCAAAAGTTGAAAGAGCCTCTCCTTCATCATGAACAACGGTAACCATAAC
>JAJRXH010000091.1 GCA_024276395.1 archaeon | reverse complement strand
GCAGCCCCTTGAAAGAATAGAGACGGCAGACCCAGGTTGTTACTTGATCACCTAGCGTGATCTCGATTTCCTTTTTCTCGTGAGGTTCTAAGAGAATTTTTTCACAAAATAGGACTTCTGGAAAATTTTCAAGTGTTTCCACCACGTTTTTTTCACTGAAAGTTGTTTAATCCGTGGCAAGTGATGACACCAGCGTTTCTAACTCTGGCAGTGATTCCATTTTTGCCGCGGCCGCTAGTTCGAGTTCAAGACTTTCCTCTCCAGGACTTGGAGCGAAAGGTGGTGGGGTCATCATCGTCATCATTACGCCTCTTCTTGCTTTCATTTTTCGTCGTTCGAATCTTGACGGCGACAAGTGAGTCCTTTCTAGTCGTCGAAAGTGTTGATGCAACTGTTCGAATCCCAGAAGGTGGCGATGCATTTGTTTTCCTAACACCGCATTCAATGATTGATGAGTCTTTCTTTGATCATGTACTACTAAAAAGCATTCAATGGAGGAATCGTGGGAATTTTCCATCAAGATTTGGATGTTTTTTCCAGCTTCAGCCTGGAATGGCGCATCAAATGTGGGGAAGCCCTCAGATGGTTTAAATCCCATAAAAAATGCTTCCATTAGTTCAGAATCTTTTATGCCACCAATCAGTACAAGCAAGTGTGATTCATCAACGGATACAGAAAAGGTTTCACCTTTTTTGGCGTCTTGCTTGACTAGTGATTTAAGTTCATGGGTGATGGGGTTGTAGGTGGTTATTCCTACCCATCTTAAATCGTCTTGAAAACGGATGGCAATGTTCTTGTCAATGATGTTAGGAACCAAGAAAGGAGAACGTGGATTTTTCTCATGAGGAATGATGTAAAGACCTTGAACAGAAGCAGCATTAGCCTGGGGGAATAATAACATTGCATGATTTTGAGCCAAGTTATGACTCAAGGGAATGGGTTTTCGTTCTTCGATCCTTGTACCTTCTAACTTGACCCGTGCGGTATATCCTAGTTCTGGAATGGCAAACTCTAGGGAGAACGGTGCCGTGTGTCCACCCACGTTGAAGGAAACGATGCCTTTCCCATCCGTGCACGTGATTTCATCTTGCATCACGACCTCATTACAATACGAGCAATGTAACCCCACTTTTATGAGTCCCGTGTACGGATTTCCAAGAATGGTGGCGTGTATTTCAGCAGTGAGCATTTCTTGTTGGCTAATTGATTGTGACGTGACTTTCACGATGAACGGATCTAATTGAAACACGGCAACTTCAAAGGTAGCTGATCCGAGTGAAAGGGTGTTTTCATCTTTCATCACGGTTCCTATGATTTCATAAGTTCCAATGTCGGCACCATGGATCTTGTAGATTCCTAAACCCCTTGAATCCAAGGTAAACTCATCTTCTAGCCATGGAGCACCATTTCTTTTTATTTCTAACTTGACTTCAGCATTTTCATTTCCCAGGCTTGCAACTAACACGTGTATCGTGTCTTCTGGCCTGTAGAGCTGTTGGTCGGTGGTGATGCCAGAGAGGTTCAAGGACGGTATTGCCCCTAGTAGAGATTCCATATCATTGACTGTTGTTATTTTAGGTATCAAGACCTCTTGGAGGTATTGCATTCCCTTGTATTCAATTTCCTTT
>JAJRXH010000090.1 GCA_024276395.1 archaeon | reverse complement strand
GATATTAGGAGAATTATTGAGAAATTAATTGAAGATCAGTTATATGGATGGATATTAGTTGAATTGCACGAGCTTGTAAGCAGGCTGCACGTGTCATTCAGTGAAAACGATAAGAAAACTTTGCGCAGATTGAGTAGCAACTGGATGATTCGTTCTCGTGGAGATCGTCTTTCAGGAAGAGCGTTAAAACAATTCATGGATGGAATCGGTCTTCACTTACAAGACCTCTTACGATCTTCGTTCTTGCTCAAGGAAGAGGAATATGTCCCAATCTTCTTTGTCAATGATGGTACTGAATTAATTCCAGCTTTATCAGCGAGATCTTTTTATCGATATCTCATGTTAAAGAATGCACGCGGTCAATTGAACAAGCCACCCCTTCCCATTCCAAGCGATGTGCAATTGAGTCAAATTTTTGAAGATTTAACAGATTTTGAAAAAGTTCAACTACTAATATCAACACCTTCTGTTCTCCCAGATGATACTTTTTCTCAAAAAGTGGTCATTCCATATTTTTTCTCTAAGGAAGTAAAGAACATTCTTGATCAGTTATTTCAACAGTCAACGTTATTAAAAGAGGCAATGTTCAAGGTATGGGAATTATTTCGTGCTCAAGTAGAAATTAGAGAAGTAAATACCGAGTTATTAAGAACATTGAGAAGTCTTGATCCTCTAGTGGGAAGTAAAACGACCGTGAACAAGCTTCATCCCAAGATAATAGCGGTCAAGATTGAGGAGATAAGTCTGCGATGTCTCGATGGCTTCGATGCAGTTTTATCATTCTTCATTAATAAAATTGAGAAAATAAGGAAAATCGTGCGGACTACAGAAGGGAAACTCGGTACCAACTACTTTGGTGATGATGGATATCCACGACTTTCTGGAAAGGTGGAAGAGAGTCTTGCACGGTTAAAAGCTCGTCTTCAATACTCTTTGACCACGTTAGATACCATCTGGAAAGCTTGGCTTCAATCGTACCTTCTCCAACAATTTTTGATTGGGATGAAAAGTATCGTGGATTCGCTTCGGAGAACTGGGACATCTCATCCGTCACCTTTTGTTTTGCTTCCATTTCTTGAGGAGGAAGATGTTTTAGAAAGAATTGATCGTTTGGTTGATGTGATTAATGAAGAATTAGGAAGATCACGTCAACTAAGTGAGATGTTGAGAAATGATCATTTGAATGAAATTGACTCAATGAAATAAACCTGTTGGAGGGAGAATGATTGAATCAATCTTTGTTAAACGAAATTTTATCAGAACTTGAAGTCGAGGTTAAGAAAATTCGAGATAGAATCCAAAAAAATAATTCGCCAGGACTGGTTTTTGTCAATGACAAGCAAGTGGTGTTGGACTTTCTTGAGTCCTTTCTCAAGTCAGAGCTTGCAAATCAAGGAAAGTTGCTTCGAACATTAATTTGGCAAGTGAAACCATTCTTCTTTCCAGAAAAAGTAATCGGCACAGAACCTTCGGAAATCGCCAAGTATCTATGGGAAAAATATTCCGAGGATGAGCAACTCCGTGAGTTGATACCTCACATCACGCGAGGGATCATCACGCATCGTTCGGTCATCACGAACATCAATCCAGATGAGTGGCTTCTTCTATCAGCCATGATAGCGACCTTTGCACCTAGATTTGGGAGTGAAAGAGACGTTAGAATCTCATTTGATGCTCTGGATGCTCGTTTCAGACCTCTTTCCAGAAATTTAATGAATTATTATGAATTCTTCAAGAGCGTTGGCCTAGAATTGAGACAAGGACAAGATGGCCAATTTTATCTCTCTGTTTCACAAGAGTTGTTAGACATCATCAAGATGACAGAAAGGAGATCGAATTCTTGGTACTGGGGATTTCCTCGTGAGATTTTTGATGTATACTTGTATAGTACGTGGATAGCCAGGGCCTATGAACTTGACGATCATT
>JAJRXH010000089.1 GCA_024276395.1 archaeon | reverse complement strand
TTCATCCCTTTCATTTCATCTTGGATCTCAAGATTCTCAAGGAATTGCTCCTGTTCTAATAAAGGACGTAAATCAAGGTGGGAAACGGCATGACGCATCAATTCGGCCAGCTTTTCGCGGGTGACATCAACAATTCTCACGTTAGGAATGAATTCTGGAAGAACTGAATGTGGTTGTAATGAATCTACGATATCCATGGTAATTTTCAGGCGTAGTTTGTCTTGTTTCCATAACTCAATCACCTGACGGAGGGCTTGAAGCTCCTGAGGATCTTGCAGGCTTGATAACCAAAACAAAAATTGATCTTTTTCCTTGCGGACGTTGGCAATACCATCCAGTACCAGATAGGCTTGATTTACATCTTCAATCGCAGCAACACTGTCTCTCGTCTCAGCTAGTCGATCAAGGAAATCAGTTATGTCTGCATCAAGAAGATCAAGATTCCATTCCAATAATAGTTCAATCTTTTCCAGCAATTCTTGTCGTTTTTTTCTATGTAAAGTAATAATTTCATCTTCCATCAAACTTCACCAACAACTTACTCTTTTATCTCAATAACATGATAAATCTTTACAAGCGATCCAAACTTGTTAAAAATTCATCAATGCTTTTCAAGTTAAGAATGATGCGCCTTTTTTTGACCCGATCGCTCTCATACGTGTCTAATAAGGAAAGATTTCCAAGATCATCCAGAATGATATTAATGCGAGATCTAGATACGAACAAGACACGCTGTAAATCAAGGACAAAGGGTTGACGGCCTTTCATGCTACTTAACCACGTGAGCGTCGCAAGATGAAGAAACCTCCGATTATTAAGGAAGAATAACAACCGATCGGTAATTTTAATGGTCAAGTTGGCCAAATTAATCGATCGGTCAATATTTTTAAGATTATCACTTCTTTCGTGGATTGCTTGCAACAATTCCTCCACGACAGGCACGTTCACGTGGTATTGGGTCTTCATTCTCCCTCTAATAAACCTTCTCTCTTTTTTCAGCCATCCGTTGCCAACAAACGAATCAAGTAATCGTCGAAGCTGCGATTTCGATGCAAGAGGATGCTGAAGTAATAGAGAAATGACATCGAACGATCGTCTTGATCTTGATTTCAAGAAAAATTCCAAGAGCATGTACTGAACTGGATCTGGCCAAAACTTGAAATTTCTTTCATTCAAGTGAGGAATGAAAAATTCCTTACAATGCTCTGTCAAGGTATATTGACGGCGTGACAACTTTCGTTCTCCGCTTATCTCTTTAATTAGGCCAAGTGAACGCAAATCATTGAGCCTAACTGTCAGTCGCTGCGATTTCATTCTCACTCCTAGCGAGGCAGCTAGTTTCTCATGAGACATTGATCCTTCCTTGAGTTGCAATAACATGTTTCTCGTAAATTCGTTGAAAAATGCTTGACTATTAAGCGCTCTCACGACATCTAAAGAAATGCTCATTCGCTGATATTCATCTGGGAATAAGAATGATGGCATCTTTATCCTCCTTAGTAATTAAAAAATATTAAAATGAGAATGTTTAATGAAAGAATTAAGCCGAAGGAATCTTTGCGGTTACAAGTACCACGTGATCCGTGGTTTCCAGTGAACGTGGTGGGCGAAATTGCGGCGTGACGATGATGACCTGTGGCCGATAGACAGAGATGTGCAGAGAATCGCGCAGTTCCATTGCACGCTGAAGGAGCAACGGAAGTGTTTCAAAGAACGTGGTCTGGTGAAAAACATCCAGTCCTTTGTCAACTTCATCAATCGCCGTTAATGGGGATCC
>JAJRXH010000088.1 GCA_024276395.1 archaeon | reverse complement strand
TCCATACTTATCTCCTTTTTTGCTGCTGGTAACCAGATCATTCATTGTTATTTGCTACCATGATGCGTGTTTCATATCTTCGTTTCACGAAACGCTTGTAGTAAGTATAAATGATATAGGCAACCAGCAGTACGACAGCAAGCAACAAGAGGGCCAAGTTAAAATCTCGTTGTAGCTGTTTTTGGAAGAGATAACCGATTGATCCGTAGAAGAAAGCTCTTGGAATGACACCAATGATGGTAGGAATGATGAATTCTCGGTAATTCATCTTGGTGAGGCCAGCACCATAGGAAATGGCATCGAAGGGAATGAATGGGAGGAGACGCCCGAACAAGACGACCATCATTCCATGTTGTTCCACGAGATCATCAACAAACATGATTTCTTCGATGCTGACGAATTTCAAGGCTAGCTCCCTTCCACCTTTTTTTGCAATGTAGAAAGCGGCTGTTGCTCCCAAGCAGGAGCCTAGTGAACCAAAAATGACTACCAGCGCAATTCCGATGACTAACCCGTATTGTTTAACGAATGCTGCGGCTGCCGCTGCAAGAATGAATTCTGATGGAATGGGGGCGATGATGGCCTGAAGGACCATGGCCACGACAAGTCCAAGTGGCCCCATCGTCTGAATGAGAGTTAACAAGTATTCCACGAGTTGGTTACCATGCACTTGTATCAGATCCAGTATTGAGGACATCCTTGATGCACCTACTTGTTGCGTCTAACTAGGATCTTTATCTAAGTTTTGATTCGGTAGAAATGTTTTAGGGTGGTAAAAAAGACTCTATCTTCTTAATTTTCTTCAGATACGTGACAAGTGATTGATAAATGAATGAATCGGTGGTGAAAAAGAGATTTCTAGCAGTTCGCTGCCTGTTTGGTGTTGAGAAGAAAAGCAAGGGAAGAAGAAGACTGTTATTAGTCTTTGGACTCTTCCTCTTCTTCCTCCTCTCCCTGTGTAATCCGCTTTAGATCAGCTGCGACTTGGAACAAGTATTCAAATCTTCTTAGGACGATTTTTTGAACATCTTCTTCGATTTGATTTTCATTGAGGTATTGTTCAACCATTCCCCGTGCGGCATCATGGTCATCCGAGGGAAGATCAATTCTCTCCCATTCTGGTGTGGTCGTGATCACGTTTTCGTCTGTTGGTTTCTTTATCACGAGAAACACGTCACCAGCTTCTTGTCGCACCATCACGTAGCGTGGTTGGACAAGTGGGCAAAACTTGAATTGGCATTCTGGGAATACGGCATTGGGGTGTGAACAGCGTTTTGCACCAGGGTGTCCCACGTAACCTTTTCCTCGGTAAGTACAATGCCCATGTCCGATTTGATCCCAAATTGCTAACATGTTAAACTTATACTCGATTGCTGCCATGAAAAAATTCCCCACATCAGTGACTCAGTCATAATTCGTCTTCAAGGCTGACAAGTCTTTCGTGTGATCTTTACTTCCACGAATTTAAATATGATATCTAAGCTGAAGTGAGAATGAAAGTTGGAGCCGCCGGTGGGATTTGAACCCACGGCCAACTGATTACAAGTCAGTCGCTCTACCGCTGAGCTACGGCGGCTCTTAACTTCACCTTGCAATGTTGTCCACGCGATGCTTGAAAATACTGATTTAAAAAGATGCAGTTTAGTTAACAGAGGGGCTTTAACGTTCGACGTAACCTACGACTATTAGGTGAGAACGTTCTCGGATGGAAAGAATGGGGATGCCGCGCTGGTTGAGGCTTCTTTTAAGTTCCTTATCCATGGTGGCTATGATTGGGGAAGAGAGGAGGGTTGCTGCTTCGATGATTTGGTCATCTGCTTTGGTCGTGGTAAACTGGTCAGCAGGAAGAGTTTCCACGTTCAAGGCTTCTAACAGTTTTAGTGCGAAAAGGCGTTTTCTCCTATCCTTGTTGTTTCGTCCTTGTAGGCGTTGAATTTCGGAAATTACTGATGGAACCGTGTAACATTGAACGCCTTGGGGAAAAATACGATCTATTTCGGCACTGACATTAAAAGGTTGTTCTGCAATTCCTATCAAGAAACTGGTATCTAGGATGACTTGTGGTTTCACTTTGTTCACGATCACTTCCGAGTCATTTATCTTGTTTATGTTGTTTCGACTTTTAAGAAAAATGCTAACAACCTTACCTTACCACGTGGAAAGGAGAGGCAATTGATGAAAATTGATGAAAGAAGAAGGCTTAATTTTTTTAGCGATACTCTTCAAGAGATGCTTGTTGGCCATCTAGGAGAAAACCATACCCAATGAGACCGAATCTCTTTTCGACTCTTCTTGATATTGCAAATCTCGTGCCTTCTTCGGCACAGATTGGTGGTTGTAGTCGGAACCTCAGCACTGGAGCATCTGATTGGGCGCTTCCCTTTCCAATGCAAGTACCAATGCATCGAGCCGTCCCAATGTTGAATAACAAGTTTTCACCAGTATTAATTTCATGTACCTTGATTTCTTTTTCAGAGCCGACAACATTTTCTAAAAGATGAACCTCGGCATCGATCACGTTCCACACGGGAGGTAATTGCTC
>JAJRXH010000087.1 GCA_024276395.1 archaeon | reverse complement strand
GTGAGGAGACATGACGAGGGATCGTGAAACGAGGAGGCTGCCTTGCTGTTTTTTGTCGGGACGGATTCCGAACACGGCGACAATAATGCTCCTCAATACGTTTTTTGTCGCTTCATTTCGAGAAATAACGGACTTTGAGAATGAGGGGGAGAGGAACAGAAAATAAGATGAAAATTGCCTGGAGATGTTATGAGAAACAGATACCTTATCTTGGAATCTGTTTTGGAATGCAGCTTGCATTAGTAGCCATGGCCAGAAATGCTTGCGGCCTTGAAGATGCAAACAGTGAGGAAATAGATCCTAAGACACCGCATCCCATCATTAGCCTGCAGAAATTACAAAAGACCATCACTTTCAAGGGAGGAACGATGCGATCAGGATCTTACACGGCGATATTGAAGAAAGGTAGCTTGGTAAGCAAGATTTATGGTAACGCTACCAGAGTATCCGAACGACATCGTCGCCGATGGGAAGTCAACCCTCAATACATTCCAATTCTGGAAGAAGCTGGTATCATCTTCTCAGGTTGTTCTGAGGGTGATCGTCTAGTCGAATTCATCGAAATCTCCCCAGAAAGACATCCATTCTTCGTGGGAACTCAAGCACATCCAGAGTTCAAGTCTCGGCCAAACAGACCACATCCTCTCTACAAAGCCTTCGTGGAAGCATCACTATCACGCAAGCAGCAACGGCACAAATCCAAGTAACTCGCACTCAATCTAGTTAATGAGAAAAAAGAGAAAAATGCCCTTAATCACGGGAATTCTGGTAAAAATTCGCTTTTATCCTCGAATCTCATGGAGAGATTAACCTCACTGATGACTCGATATCGATGCTCGAAAGAATACATCACCGATGTGATGGCTTGGTTGACGAAACAGAAGATAAAAAAGAGAAGGAAAACGAAAAATCAAGTCATTCCACTCCAAGCAATGAAAAACATCATTTAATCAACAAAATTATTTCTTTGCTTGTGCCTTTCGTAAGTTAGAAAGGGATGCTCGACGACTACCTTGCCAGATAGCTTCTTTCAAAATATCTAGGAACGCTTTGACGGTATTAACTTCTGCCAACTCCATAAATACTTGAGATTCAGCGACCCAGTAATGTAAAAGTTTATCATCATAGGTAATGATGATTCCTCTTTTTTCTAATTCACTAGCTTGAAGATTATCATTGGTATATAACGACAGGCGAGGCACTGAATGAATGTAATTAATGACCTCTGGAGAAAGCTTCCCCAAAGCATCCGTGGGAATGATGAGATTGGTTCTTACATTCTTGCCGACGAATGTTTCTAGGAATTCCTTGGTCAGGAGCGTGGGAATCGTGCACATGAAAAATACTATTTGAGGAGAATGAGATTCCATGGCAGACTTAACAGCATTCTGTAGATCTTGCTTGCTAAAGTATCCTGTAGTACTTTTAACGCGTTGTTTCAAGAAATCAAGATATTTTCTTTCAAGGCTTGCAACGACAGATAACGACTCGTTAAACCTAGTTTCAAACTCTTTCAAGGCTTTTATGATAGTCGCGTTAACTTGCTTGAAGTGAGGTTCCAATTTCTGCTGCAATTGCAAGATTGTAGACCGTATTGAGGTGATGAGACGCTTGAAGTGAACGATTCTTGCTTGAATTTCTTTTTCTAAAATTTCCCCAAGTTGCACCGTACCCAGAAAAGTTTCTACCTTGCTTTCACTAAAGATAAGCTCGAAATTCGTTCGAAG
>JAJRXH010000001.1 GCA_024276395.1 archaeon | reverse complement strand
AATGGATCTCGTGAATTCTCTGGTTGATAATCGTTTTTTTTCTCAGATAGACCAACTAGCTGAGGCTTATTCACGACCAATATTATTACTTGAAGATTTGCCTTCTGCTTTTGAACGTCCTGAGTGGGAACGGAGAAAGAAACAGATTTATGGGGCTTTAACCTATGCTGCACTACGACGAGGCATTTCCATCATCCCTATTTCAGGCTTTGAAGAGTCTGCCATTCTCATAAACCGTTTGGCCTCTTGGACACAAGAAGAAAAACAGGACCCTGTAATATCTCGGAACATTCCCAAGAAGAAACCATTAGAGAAGCAACAAATATTTTTCTTGGAGGGATTGCACGATGTGGGAGAGAGAAAAGCATGTCAATTGCTAGATGCCTTTGGGAATAGCCCTTACAAAGTAATCAAGGCAATTATCGAGTCAAGAATTCTTTACACGAAATCTGGAAAGCCTAAAGGAATTGAGGGACCCCTTGCCGGTCTTAAAGGAATTGGACCAAAATTTATCTTAAAGAATAAAGAATTACTTGGTGTGTTGGGTGAAGAACACGCGTGATATGGTATCATCCATTCAATTCAAGTAGAGGTAAGTTTCTTTTGTTATGAACTGAGAGAAACGATGTGTTGGTGATGTTGATTCACGTTGATGCACCTTCCGTTGTTCCTGGGATTCTCCTAAGAAGAAAAAATAGATTTGTTGTTGAAATCGTTCTCGAACATGATGAACGAGAAATTTTAGCACATCTCAATAATACCGGACGATTGGAACAATACTTAGTTGCTGGAAAAAAAGTACATGTTTATTCTCTTTCTAAACCAAGAAAGACAACTCATAGGTTATTTTCAGTAGAAGAAGATTCAGACTCACGTAAAAGTGCCATTGTTGATACTTCATATCAAATGAAAATATTCGAGCATCTCATTGCTAGGAAGTATCTGCCTCATTTTGCATCATATCGCATTGAAAGGAGAAACGTGAAGATCGGTCACTCATTGCTAGATTATCTTCTTGTTTCTGAAAAAAAAGTGAAAAAACACCTTTATTTAGAGATAAAGAGTGCAGTATATCGTCGTGATGGCTTTGCCATGTATCCAGATTGTCCTTCACCACGTGGTCATAAGCATGTTCGTGAGTTGATATCTCTGGCACGTCACAAGATTAGAACTGCCATTCTTTTCATCGCTGCTTTGCCGAATGTCCGTGCATTTCGTCCGTTCAAGGAAGCTGACCCAAAAATGGCTTCCTTATTACAAGAAGCTCGTCAAGTTGGAGTTGAATTAATGGCACTCAGTTTTCATCACGATCCTAGCAAAAATGCTATCGTCATTGAAGATTTTGTCCTACCTGTAGTTTTGGATTGAATCACGTCTTCCAAAATTGCCATGGCTTTGCCAGAGATGTTAGCTATTTTTTTCTTTAACTCATTAACATTTTTTTGACTAGCTTTTCATGAGGGATCATTATGAAAGACTTGGTGGAACAATTAGAATTACTCAAACCTCAAATATCTCACTTGGTGAGACATAGACTTCGCAAATTTTCCGAATTGAGAAATTCATCGGATGCATCTCTTTTCAAGGAATTGTGTTACTGCATCCTGACTGCCAACTTCACGGCTATCCGGGCAATGAAGATTCAAGAAACAATAGATGACGGATTCTGTCATTGAATGAAATTGAGTTGGCTAGACGGTTGAAGCAGTTGGGCTATCGCTTTCCAAATACAAGAGCCCGATACATCGTTGATGCTCGTAAAAAAATGAAAACAATAATGAACAAGATTCGTT
>JAJRXH010000086.1 GCA_024276395.1 archaeon | reverse complement strand
TGACTATGTCTACATTCTCTCTTGGACGCTATTAGCAGTAGTTGGTGTAGTCTTCGTGGTAGTATATTACTTCCCTCGAAAAAAGTTAGGCAACGGACAGTAGGAGGAAATTAAAGATGTCTTTTGAAAAAATAAAGTCCGCAATAGACGAGAGATTAGGCTTGAGTGAAATAGATTATGAAATTCCAGCATCGGCAAACTCCTTTGGATACATGCTTGGATCATCGTCACTGTTTGTACTCATCATCCTTGGACTTACTGGTCTCGTTCTTGGCCTGTTCTATCGCGTGGGACTGGATGCTGGATATGAGAGTATCGTGTACATTAGCAAGAATACTGTACTTGGTTTAATTCGTAGTATGCATTGGTGGGCTGCAAACTTAATCCCCGTGCTAATCTTGATGCATCTCACCAGAATCATTGTCACTGGCTCTTACAAGAAACCCCGAGAGATTAATTACTATATTGGCGTGCTCCTATTCATCGTGATACTAATGCTTTCGTTCTTTCCAGGGATGACCTTGGCCATGACTCAAGAAGGTTTCGAGGGACTAAGTGAATCGAACCGAGTTCTTCGTGCCTTTGGTATCAGAATTTATCCTGATGGTGGCATCTATGTCTACTACTTCATTCATGTCATGCTTGCTCCAGTGTTGATTCTGTTGCTCTTTACCGCCCATGCTCTCTACATCCGAATTCACAAGATTACTTCACTTCCCGGACACGAAGAAGAAGCTGAATCTGGACCAAAGAGTACTTTCTTCCATCATATGAAGATCGCCTTGATTTATTGGGCAGTCTTATTCGTCATTCTTGCCGTGTTAGCGATCGTATTTCCCAGAGAGGTGCCTCCTAAGCCAATTGAAGGTGTTGAAGTAACTTTACCTCCATGGATTTTCAATCCCACGATTACCTTTGAAACGCTCTTCCAAGATCCAGTAATCACTGGAATGCCAATGGCGATCGCTTTTCTCTTGTTGTTCTTGGTGCCCATCATTGACCGTGATCCTAATCGGAATCCCTTGGAAAACAAGAAACAATTGTTAAACATTGGCATTATCTTGTTTATCGTGTTTTTCATCTTTCTAGGTCTTAACATCGTACTAGTGTTCATTAGACACCCAACTTTGTGAGTAAACAGGACAACTCGTGTTAGTTCGTGTTCGGTCGTGAATAAAACACGAATGAACATTTTTCATCCTTTTTCTTTTTTGATTATTGATCTAATTCTGTTCATGGGTATGAACAGAGCTTTTTATGCTGTGCTGATGAATGAAGCGGTTACCTTTGTTTTTCTCAACGAAAAAGGTTAGGACTCGGAGCGTGGAACCTGGGCAAGGCTGGATACCCGCTTGCACGCGCTCGATGAAAAATATTCGTGTCAGATAGATAATCTCGGTGAGCCTTTTTCATCGTTTGATTAACGACTTGATTAGAGATACCTTCCTCGCGTGTTTGGGTGCAACAAGATGACCTTGGCCATGATATTTGGACAAGATTAGAAGCGGTAGAGAATTGTAAAATTATGTTCTCTTGTTTAAACGTTCTTGAAAAGAAGATTTTGATTAATTTGATAAATGACGACGTCTTCTGTCCGATAAATTAAAGTGAATGAGGGTGGTAGATCATTTTTTCCGGAGCTTGGATCTAACAAAAAACGAAACCGAGGCAAGAATTTGGTGTTATGCCGATTGAAGATGAGATAATCTGCGATGAGAGGATACTTTCGTGGGTGTGAAGGATATTTGGGAGAGAAATCAATGATTTTTTGATTTAATCCTCCATAATAGACCAGCTCTTCTAGCGTACCTTCAAAATAAGATGGTAACTTGAGAAACTTGGCATTGCTATAGTAGGAATATCCCGGATGGCCGGCCATGAGATATTTCTCGGAGAGATTAGGATCATAAGCTTTCAAGAAAGAAGCAACTTCTTGAAAGTTGGCTAGGCTTCCGTTATCTTCTGATTGTTTTTCTAAATACTCGGTTGTTCGATAGACGATAGATCCCATTGAATAGCCTAGAGGTAGTAATAACATTAAGAGAAAGATAAATGAAGAAGAAAAGGGTGAAAATCTTGACGAAAATTTTTTCATTCGTTGCATTCTGTTTTTTTTCTTGATGAGAAAGGAATTCATAGTTCTTACATCGTGTTTTGGTTGTTCATATCTTGAGAATCGAAAAGCCAAGGTGATTAACATCATGATGGGGAAGTAAACGATCAGAAAAAGAAGAATGTTGTTGTCGAGTTTTAAGCCTTCACGGGGAGCGATAACGATATCTAGGAGGAGTAAGATGATCATGAAAAGGTGTGCCAACCAAACTTCATTAGAAACGATCTTGTTAATCGACTTTTCGTCATATTTTGTTGTATCTGGCAAGGAAGCTATTAATTTTAGAGGTATGGTTATGCTGATAACTGTGAGTAGGATAATATGAATTATGAATAACTCGTCTAAATAAAATGCTTGGCTAATTCCAATCGTGTATAGCCCAAGTATACTAAGAATGATGATGAATGGTCCTTTTGTTTTACGTGACTGCAAGCCGTGCCAGAAGCTTAACACGGTAAGGGGAAGAAACCATCCCATCAAGTAGATAAATTCGCCTGGAAGTGAGAGGATGTTGTGGATGAAATTGGCAAGATAGGCTACCGGGTGATGCTTGATGATGTCAAGGAGGCTTCCGTAGTTGGCCATGGTTTTCCACCACCATCGACGGTGGAGATGTTCGATTACGGCGAAGCCAATGTTCAGGTGTGCCGAGCTTGCTAGGAACCATCCGTTTTCCAGCGTGTTGGCGACGTACCATGGCAATGAAATGATGAGAAACGGCGTGAAGACGAGGAGAGTGAGCTTGCCGATGCGACGTGCGATGCGTTGCCAGTCGTGACGGACGGTGCTAGAGGTTTGGGCGATGGCAAGGAGGGTAAGGAGGGTCACCGGGAGAAGCACGTAACTGGTGTAACGGGTCAAGCACGCGAGGGCCATGGTGATGCCAAGCATCCACGCTTCTCTCGTGGGTGATTGTCGCCATGCGTCTTGAAAAGTGGCGTGATCGAGCTGATGCGTGATGTCGTGCTTGTGGTTGATCATTTTTATGAGGAGAATCGTGCTGGCCACGAGAAAGAGTGCCTCGAGTTGGTGATTTTCGACGATGATGGAGAGAATGAGGAAAAGGGGATTGAGAGCCACGGCGAGTTGTACGAGGAGAATGCCTCGCGGGGCTTCAAGACCCAGTTCCCGTGCGAGGACGGGGATGAGAAGCAGGATGAGGGTACCCGCGAGCACCGAGACGATCTTGCCAGCAGTGAACCCATCGATGAACAAGTCAAGAAAGCCGACGATCACGGAGAACAATGGTGGCCAGGAGATGGCCGTCCATCCACCATAGCCCTTTCCAGCAAAAATCTCACGTCCAACTAACACTAACATAATGCCATCGAATTCCTCGAACGTGTCGTGAAAGTAGAGACTAATGATTCCCGTGATTAATAAAAAGAGAAGTGGAATGAAACTGTAAATGAATGATCTTCGTTCTGTGAGGACATGTTTTATCGTGTCGTGGAATCGTTCATTAATTGTTTTCATGAATAGGCCTGAATTTTCTGTCATTTTCTTTTCCGGCCAATGAATTATCATCATTGCGAGTTTTTAGTTTCCCATTTTCACGAATTCAAGTGTTTTTATTTGACTTAAAGTGACAGAAATGAAATTTACTTTAATTACCTTCTGATAACAATTGGGTTGTGTTTATCTCGTAAATGGCGACCTTGTTAGCGATGAAGAATATGAGGCTGAATGAAGTTGGAAGTTTTGTACTTGAATTGTTTTCGAGTAGGAAGCTGAATCGTGGTAGAATCTTGTTGCAATAGGAGGTCCAGATGAGGTAATTAGCAATTAGTGGATCTCGTGGATGTGATGGGTATTTTTGAACAAAATTGATGACCTGGGTCGGTAAGTTCTTGTACATGACTAATCCTTCGAGGGGTCCCTCATAGTATCCAGGAAGAATTAGGAATTTAGCACCTACATAGTAAGCATAAGCCGGATGACTGGTCATGAGGTATCGTTGAGAGATGTTGGGATCATGTTGCTTTAGGAAAGTAGCAACTGTCTTTGGGATGGGAAGTTCACCTCGATCATCCTTCTCATCGAGGTGCCGCTCGTGGTATGCGCGTGGCTTCTCCTGGAAGTAGCTTTCAGGATCTTGAAACGGACTTTTGCTGAGCGCGCACGCTATCGTCGCCGTGTTGTAAAGGCGTCGACGGCGCCCTTTCGGTGGGGTGGCGCAAGAAACTTAGAATGTAAAATTCGATCTTAAAACGAATAT
>JAJRXH010000085.1 GCA_024276395.1 archaeon | reverse complement strand
CCGTCATTTAAAAGATGTTTTTATAAACCTATTCTTCCTTTAAATGCTCCAAGGTGAAGTGAATAACTCTCATCCCTCGTGCACGATGAGGTCCTCGTTCGCCAAGGGTGACCGATAAAAACAGGGGGCATCTCCACGAGGTGATGTGGTTTCACTGATGGAAATCGCCACGATTTCTCTTGACCTCGCAGAAAGGCCCCGATTACAACAAGTGTTCCCCAACCTTTTAAAGGTTTCGATCGAATTCGCCATCTCGTGTCCCTGCCGCGGGAACGAAACCGATAAAAACGTCATTATCCGATAAAAATCCGAAATGATCATTTTCTCAATTAAGATGATTAAAAAAGATCTTCAGAACTATGACGAGATACTGTTCTGAACTATGACGAGATACTGTTCTGTCTGAAGGAGTCAACACGTGACGGTCACTAGGATTAATGAAGCAGAGTTTTTAGTGATTGGCAAAGAATTACCAAGGAATGGAATTTCACGTATGATTGAATGGACATGCGCATGCTTTTCGTGACAACCTTTAGAAAAGGTCTATTTCAATCTTTTTTAAGGTGAAAGGTCACTCATCATTGGGCAGTAGTAGAAAATTGATTGGTAAAAAACAGAGAAATCACCCGTGACCAGGGCAAATCCTACGAAACCTCGTGTTTTATCCTCGGCTCTCGTGAAATGATCTCTGTCTCAACGATGACTCGACGACAATGCCTAAAATCCGTGAATGACTGACGTGGTGATCTGGTTGACAAAACAGAAAAGATAAAAAGAGGAAGTGATAGGTGCAATTCGTGTCCTTTCATTGCCAAGGGCCTGGTGGATTGTAATAGATAATGGAGACTTGGATTTCAATTACATTGTAGAATATTGTACAACTACCTCCTGGGCAATAGCTTCCCACAGACCCAGCAGCATTGGTTTTAACCAGTTTATTTGCAGAGCTTGGCCCAAAATAAGTAGTATACGCGTTTTCTGATGGCCAATCCCACAAGTTTTCACGTACTGTTAATGTTCCTGAGATGGTTTCATGAATTTCAACATAGCCTTCCCATAATAAATCATCTTGATTGGGCCAAGGGTCGTCATCATAAATTTTGATGTAGATTCGTGATCCAGGGACAATGTCTTCGTATGTCTTAAACGGTGATACGCTTGTTGAAAATGAATGGGTTCCTTCTTGATCGCTCACGCCCTCGAGGTTTTCCTTTATGCCATTGTATTTTGCGTATAAATCGCCTTTGTTGATACCACCGATGGGATCAGTATCTCCATCATTGGTCAGTTTTACCGCTGAGATCCTGATGGATACCGTAAATGACGTGGTAGCGATGGTATTCTGGTTATTCATGGCAAAAAGTATGCCTAATAGAATTAAAAACATACAAACTGTGAAAAATTTTCTTGCTTTCATCATTGATTTCCTCATTCTGATTTTTGAGTCATTGTTATGATGGAGCACGTTTCTTGGGTTTCAGTTAGCCTTGTTGATGGTAAAGATGTCATGCTCCACCATGAGGATGATGTGTATACAATTTTTAAAAGTATTGATTTATGCATAAAATAATAAAACGCTGGGTTTCTTCCTTAAATATTGATTATACTTTTCCGAAAAGTTAACTTGAGGAGGACGTGCTTTCTCCATCATTGACGTGAGAAATTCCATTCTTCATTAGTGCTTGATCGTCTTGTTAAAAATCGGGAGATTTCATTCAGAAGAAAGGTAGGTGACCGTTCTCTTCAGTGGGCTGTACCGCAAGGCAACTCAAAGCCGAACTTAGTCTGACTAATAAAAATGAGAGTTTTGGAAAGATCTAAAATTGATATGAAAAATCTAGATCATAAGAAAAAGTCTTCTATGACAATATCTATATTGTCTCTAAATTTTTATGAAAGGCTGCTGCGCGGCGATTCACCAGTGAATTAGGGATGATTGTTAGGATTCAAATTTATGACTCGAACCGCAGCCATTTTCGTGCTTTCCTTTCCCACGAGGACAGTACATCACCATTAGTCTGTCTTTTTTGCTATGATATAGAAGTATCATTCGTGTATTCGTGATGTGGGAAAAAGGGAAATATCGGAAATTTCAAGATACTGCTCGCCAGAAAATTGCCTTACAGTATTAGTTTCGTAGGTCTTGTCACCGTGGACACTGGTGTGTGTTAGTGAACGCGGTGGAAGATGACTCCAAATCGAGTCACGCTGGATATAGCACGGCAACGGCAAAAACGGTAACGATGCGACTCAGAGGTAATTTTTAGTGCAAGTTTGTCCATTTTTCGCGCTACTTGTTATGACATTACAAGAGAACTGAATACTCTCGAGCAAGAAATCGTGTTGTTGATGTGTTCTCACGTGAAAGATGAAAGAAATAAAAATAAGAACGCATCAATCTAATCTGCTCTAATGACCCTAAAGTAAGGAAACATAGATTGTAAAAGCATCGTGATATGTTTCTCAAGGATGTCGTTGTCCATTACTCGCATCGTGCTGGGGTCACGTGGATCAACGATAAGATCTGCTGGTAATCTATCCAGAAATCTTGCCAATGATCGTTTAAGATACCAAGAGATGCACCTGGTAACGACTCCAACGCCAATTCTCTTGTTTTTATCCCTCTTGAGATATACTACCGAGTTCTTGCTGGTAATGTTGACTTCTTCCACGTGCTGTTGGAGGATATTCTTGATGATGGCATCCACGGCGCTGAAAACACCAGTGAGATAGGTAATGGCTTGTTGATCCTTTTCTTCTTGGTCGCTGCGGATTAACACGCGTTGATAAAAGTTCAGTCCAGAGTCATGAAAACAGAAAATGTAATTTAGGTCGAATGGTATCCGGTACACGTAAGATCTATCAATCAGATAGGCAGTAGAGAGAGTAATGGAGCTGAGTGCAGCAATGAGCAACGTGATAGTATAGAATGTAGTATCGAATAATCCTATAATGAAGTCAAGATAGAAGTTTACAGCAGCCATTAGTAGGAACAAGAATCCAGTCGCTTCAATGAATTGTTGTCGCTTCTTGTATCGTAGATACTCCTTGATGGAGAAGAATAGTGGTGTTGGAAGAGCCATGAAAGATAGAATTAGCAATGACGAGAAAGATAATAGTAATGCAAGTTCTTTGCTAATGAATTGGTCGTCAATGGTACCAATGATGCCGAAAATGAGGATGGTTGTGACGACACTGGAAAATCCGATGATTCTATGAGAAAGTTGTTCTTTTCTGATGAGTTCGAAATGAAGTCGTAGTAAAATGAGTCCTATTGAATAAAATAACACGGAAATGGCGAGACCTAATTCCCAGTAGGTTGGGAAAGCGAGGCGAATGACCAGGGATGTTCCTCCCAAAAATAAAGAGGCAAAACCTAGGGACATGATGTGCACGTCATGAATTCTCCGAATGCTATCTATTGATAGGATGAAGCAGGTCATTCCAAGTCCAGACCAGTAGATGAAAGCTAGAATAAGTCGAAGGGTGATTGATAGTATTTCGTTACTTGTAGTTACCATGGGTCTTTCATTCAGACAATGTCATGGAGGACTTTAAAAAGCACGCTAGTCCATGATGCCGAAATTATTTAAATTCTTTCGAAAAAAAGAAATGGATAGAGATGTAGGAGAAAGATTAGTCATTCATTCTTCATTAAGCAATTTTGCATGAAGAATTGCGGCAGCAATTCCTCCTAAGATAGGCCCAATGATGTAAATAATGACAAAGTTAGTCCAAACTTCTGTATTAATTTCGAAATTATTAAGAAATTCGCTGATGATTGGTCCTAACGTGCGTGCTGGATTGAGGGAAGCTCCTGTCAGTGGTCCTCCCATTAGAATGGCTGCCGCAAGTGTGAATCCAATGATAAGAGGCGTTAAAGAGCCGCCTTTTCCCTTGATAGCTGCTTGATATACAGAACTGGCTAAGAAAAAAGTAAGAATCGCTTCCAAGAGCAGCGCTTGCCACATCTCTATCCCCAATGATGGACTAGTTGCGCCATAATTTCCGTTGCTTACTGTATTTGGGAGGATGAGGAAGAGCATCACACCAGCAAGAATTCCTCCCAAAACCTGTGAAATGATGTAGGTTGCTGCGGTCGTGACATCCATTTTCTTACCAGCTAATACTGAGATGGTAATGGCTGGATTGACGTGCGTTCCAGAGATGTGGCCAAATTGTATGATCAAAACGGCCAGGATGAAACCATGTGCAAGGGCTACGGCAACAATGTCATTTCCAGAGATTGCTGCGGCGCCTGCGCCGAAGAAAACTAGGGCAAATGTACCAATAAATTCAGAAATGATTGCTTTCGTATTTATTTCTTTCATGATCGCCTCACCTTGGAGAAGAAAAATGGATCGTAGATTGATGGTCTTTTGCAGGTTTCTTTGTTCGTGTCGAGACACGAAAAAGGGACATCATTTTAAAATCTTGAGTTTTGGCAAGATTTATTCGGTGCAGGCTCTCCTTGTCATTGTTTTCATCTATGTGAGTTCATGCTTGAAGAAAGAGAAGGAAAATCATCGTGATGACACTCCATGTACAAATCCTTAGCATATCTCTTTTCGTGAAGGACACACTTTTGTAGTGAGTTCTTTTTTCAGAGCCAAATCCGCGAAAATATAGTGATTGTGAGAGTAATTCAGCACGATTTAGAATGGAGGCAATGAAGATGGCAAGAATTTTTGGAATCGATTTTAGAGGAAAACCTTGCATTTCACCGCGTAGTGCTTGTGAATGAAGCGTTTCTTCTGCATCCTTGAAGATTCGTGGAACCATTGTTAAAGTAAGCGCGGGAATGATGGAAATCTTGGGTGGAATCTTCATTCTTTCTAGAGATCTGGTGAGATCTGAAGGATTTGTCACGCTAAAGAAAAAAGAGAAGATGAT
>JAJRXH010000009.1 GCA_024276395.1 archaeon | reverse complement strand
GATGTAACGTGCCAAACTTGTTAACATTTAAATAAAAGTATTTAATTCTAGTAACTGGATTAGAATTTCGATCACTCATGTTTGCTCACCTTCGTGTATCTCCACTCCCTCATCGACAATAAACCAATAACACGGAGAAAAATGCAAAAATCAATATAAAACCAAGATCTGGAAAAAATGCATCTCCGTTTATAAGAGGACCGACACATGGTAAAGTCTAAAATTCCAGACAACTTCTCTAAAATAGAAGAATCCTTGAGAGATTGTCTTACTCCCTTTTCATGGCATTTATTCGAGAATATCATCGAATTAGAACCACTAAAGAGACAAATAAAAAAAACAAGTAGTGGTAGCAATCCTCTTGATAATCCCAGGCTAATTAGCACGTTCAAGAGACTGACACGAGAAATTCAAAGAAAGATTAATCTTCTTTCTATCCAGAATCCAGAAAATGAAATGGCTAAAAATCCCATCGTCCTCCGAATGGAAGAAGTACCAATCATCATCATGGAGGCACCACAACCATACCAGAAGAAATACAAGAGTTCTTTTTTAATCACCTTTCCACATTCTGAAACGATCGTTCTTTTTCCATATACCCTCTATCAGTGTGCAGAAAGACCAATAATCCAGATCTTAGTTAACATGCTCACCAAAAACTGCCATGAGACAAATAATCAACCAATTTCAACGGAAACATTCGTGGCATGGATGAGTGTTGCTCATCATGCCGCTACATTGGACTTGGACTTGTTTTACAAGAAAATTATTGCATATTTTAGTTATTTAGGCAGACATCAGGCAGACATTCCGGCTTTTGATCCTGCCAAGATGAAAGTTTTTCTCGATTTGGATCGTGACGAATCAGTCATTTCGAGAAGAACTTGGAACTTGATGCACGAAAATGTTGTAACCCCTACATTTCGAGTGAATTGGGGAAACATTGGATTTTATACCTACTATTATCGGATTCACGTTGACGAAATAAAACCAAATCGTCCTTTAAAAGCTCTCATTCCAAAATATTATCCTCTTTGCTCCTTGATTGTAAAGAATGATCCACGTCTAGCAGCTCTGGATTACGAAAGTAATGATACCAATGAACTTGAAGGCGACACCATCCACGCCATCTTACACGTGCCGTATACTTGGAGACTAAATGAAATATTGATAAATGAAGGTGCCATTCCCATTTCTAATTTTACTCTCTCAGCAGACCTGTATTCCTATTTTGGACTCGAACCCATTGTAGATTCGACGATTCGCAAGATGCTCATCACGGCACTAAGAAAAATCACCTTAGATGACCTGTTCGAAGAAAAAAAGACCATTGATGAGACCTCCTACGGATGGACTTCAATAAAAGCCCTCAGTACAGTGGAAACAACAGCAGAACTCGAAATACCCCACCAGACTTCATGGCTTGACACCCATCCCAACATCACGGATGTAAAATTAGACATCTTGAAATTCTTCTCTTCCAATCAAAATGTTCAACAAGCTGTTAGCACGCTAGCATCAAACCTTCGACATGATAATGATACCATTGCCCGCTACCTTCGGGAGTTATTACACGACCGCTACCTGTACTATTATCCCATGTACAGGAGAATCGGCCTGAATCATGGAGTCACGCTCATTCTCGGTCCAACATCCCAACCATCCAAAAATACAGAAAATTTTTCAAAAAAAGACATCCACGAGGTTCAAAAATCGTATCTAACACTAGTCAAAAAAGCACTAGTGTTAATAAGTCCCATTGCACGCACTTTTCATGACGAAAACCTACTTGTTAGCTACATTTCTACCTCTCTCGCACGACTTAAAGCCATCAATCTGTTATTAAATGCCAAAAATCATATAGAAATCCGTAATTCTTTAGGAATCAAGTTGCGTCTAATTCACTCGCCAAAATTTCACATCTTGTTCGATCATGCCTGGAGACAACCTAACTTGTATGAATTCTCAATTGAAAGAACGAAAGATGGGAAATTACTCACTTTTTCTCATCATTTTCTACCACAAGAATGGCAATGAGGAGATGAAGATGTCTCATCATCACACCACCACCAATCAAGACGCTATAAGTACTAACCTTGAACGTGATCGTGCATGTTCCCTTTTCATCATCCTTTTATCTGGAGCATTATCGATGTATTTAGCTGAAGTCTGGTCAGGTGCCTCTACCACGTGGTTCCTTCCTCGACCCTTTCGGCATCTTCCTTACTTATCCCTTGTATCTCTCTCATTTACTTTTTTATTATAACTTGGCTCACCGATTTCAAAGAAAGGATTTACTGTCATTATACTTTTGGGGAATGCTTTTTGCTCTTTACGAAGCACCAATCACGAAAGTTTTGTGGGCCGGATACATCGGACAACAACCAATTGCCAGTACCTTCCTTGGGATAGCAAGCTTTGAATTCCTCACGTTGGTCTTTTTTTGGCATCCTATCTTCAGTTTCGTTCTTCCCATTCTCATCTTGGAACAGTTTCTTGCAAATCAAGAAAGTGCCGTAATCGAAGCACTACCTCCTTCCCATCTTTCCATCCTTAAAAATTCAAGACTTAATCGATTCCTTTCATCAATGATCTTTTTGATTGCAAGTCCCTTTCTAATCCACAATTCTGGATAAGACGTGGTTAATGCTGTTGCCTCAACCTTCGGAAGCCTCTTGATAGTCTTCGCGTTGCAAGCGCGGCTAAACAGATCCAAAAAAACAGTCTCAGTGAATTGTCTGGTCCTTGGTAAAAAAGGATTCATTTCCCTTAGCGCATATTTATCGCTTCTTTATCTAGTTCTCACGCCATTTTTACTTCCAGAAAGACTTCCTCGCACGGCGATACCCTATTTAACCACCTTGTTCTTCCTTGGAGTTGTCTTACTAATGTTAAAAATGAACAAGGCAAGTCAGACAAGAACAGGATCAATTCAGCAAAGATTTGCCTTGAAGATCTCCGATGATGAAAAGACATCACAACATCAGTTCTTGTTGCTTCCCAATTATTGGATTTATCTGATGTTCATCATGCACGTGATTCTAACAATCGTTCTCGGGCTTTTTCCTTCTTACGCTAGCATTGTGGCCAGCGTGAGTTTTCTTCTCTTGCCAATCATGGGGGTATCATTACTTGTTTACTCCACGATAAAGGTTGTTCGTCGCAATCAATCACGGGTGTCAGAGCCAAACTTTTGAGAAGAAAAAAAGATTTGACAGAGATGTCAGTTAAATGCCAATTTCTTGGAAAAAAATGGAAAAACGATGATATCCATGAAACGTAATGTTATCGGCATTTTCGACGACGAATGTTGACAGAAACCGTTGAAATGATGACAAGACCAATGACTGTCGTGAAGAATGATAGAGACGGGGTTGACGCAGTAGATGAGAGAGAAGTAGTAACACTCGAGGATGACGTCGTGGTAACGTTAGTTCCATTGGATGATGCAGGCTGAGTGGGTGTTACGGTGCTGTTTACAATCAAGATCCATCGAACGGTAACCACGTGGGTGTACATGTCCACATCGGTGACCATGACCATTAATTTATGAGCTCCATTTCCCAAGAGATCTGCAGACAATGTCCTTGAATAATGCACTCCATCATTCGTCGACAAAAACTCCGTAGTGCCGCCATCAATGGACAACTGCACGGAGGCAATTCCTCGATCATCAGTAGCCTGAACAGTAAAGTTTACGACCTCTCCTCGATTCAAAACAGTATTATTAGGTGGTGATAATACTTCAACAAGTGGGTCCACCCCTTTATCCAAGTGCACGATGAAAGTAACTGTTGCATTCTGTCCTTCACGATCAATGGCCGTTAGGCTAATCACGTGCTGTCCTTCCCACGTGGCAGAGGCATCCCACGTAAATTCCGTCGCACTTGGATCAAGTAGATAACTTTGGTTATCGATGGTCAAGTACAAGCCAAAGATTCCGACATCTTCGTTCACTTGATAACGGAGAACTGGCTGACTAGTTCTCACGATTGCACCTGGTTGAAGCTCACTGCTTGAAAGAATGGTGATGGATGGAGTTTGCGTGGTTCCGTCAGGATAATTATCCACTAGGACCTTGAACGTTTTTGTTGCCCACTTGCCATCATTGTTCGTGGCATTCACGGTAATTTGCCAATACCCATCTGCGAACAAGGAAGTATTCCACTCATAACTTAGCACGTGGGCCACGAAAGGAGGTGCTCCTGGATCTAAATCACTCCACGATGTACCATTCCATGAATACAAGTGATTCCAAAAGATGACATCCGTTCCGTTGTAATGAAATGATGAATTCGTGAATGCTGAAGTAATAAAATTCCCTCCAAGTAATGGAATGCCATCATAAGAGAACGTGATTGTGACATCTTGAATTCCCCTCGAGGTTATCCAGTAATTCCAACCCCAGTTATCAGCTAGTCCGAAGATGTCACTGGGATAAGTAACCGCTGAACCGTTGAGATAAACCCCATAATCATCCATGATGAGAAACAAGAGAGTCTCTGTTCCATTGAACACTTCTTGTTGATAGTCGGTCAGACCAAAATACACGATGTTGGTATCATTATGATGGGAAAAGATTCCGGCGTGTGAAGAGGTTGAAATGAGTCGCGGCGTCAAGCCATCTCCAATGAATCCAATGGTCAATGGAAGGGGTAATTGAACTTTTGAACTCGGTGGCTGGATGGTATGATTGAAGGTGATGACAAACTGGTTTATTGGCACCGTAACATTGTGACCGTCAAGATATCGAGGATGTTCTGAAAGAACGTTAATCCAGTACCACTCGAAATCTACATCAAACACGGCTTGATATAAGTAGAGGAAATAGTTTTCTAATT
>JAJRXH010000084.1 GCA_024276395.1 archaeon | reverse complement strand
CCAACAATTCCTCATTGGAAAAACACGTACTCACCACGAGACCACCTCCAAATGGTCGAGTTGGCTGGAGCTCGGGAGGAACCTCTCAGCCTTTATCTTCATATCCCTTTTTGCCGAAGACGGTGCCTTTTTTGTGCATGTAACGTGTATGTGACCACTCTTGAAAGGATACGCAAGCGTTACTTGGAATTTTTACAAGAAGAGATAAAAATAATTGCAAAAAAGTTGGGATCTAGAGATAAACTTGCGCAATTTCACCTAGGTGGTGGTACACCAACCCACTTCACGCCCCAAGAATTGGATCAGTTGCTAACAACTGTAGAAAATCATTTTTCACTCGTTCCCAATGCCGAATTATCGGTCGAAGTGCATCCTACAGTGACCACTGAAGAGCACGTTCTCACGTTGCTAGACCATGGATTTAATAGAATCTCCATGGGCGTGCAAGACTTTAACCCGGATGTCCAGAAAATCATCAAGAGAAACCAAACTTTCGAAGAAACAAAACATTTAGCAGAATTCTGCAGAGCACACGGCATTGTGAGTATTAATTTTGATTTGATCTATGGTCTTCCTTATCAGACAATGGACGGATTTAAAGAAACCATGGAGAAGGTCTTGATCATTCGTCCAGATCGATTAGCTGTTTATAGCTATGCGCACCTACCTACCGTGTTTAAGCATCAAAGAGTATTTCCAGATGATAAAGTACCTAGAGGGAGACAAAAACTCGAATTATTCCTTATTGCCAGAAACAAGTTAGTTGAAGCTGGGTATCGACACATCGGATTTGATCACTTTGCCTTACCATCTGACGATTTGTGGAAAGCCTATCTCACTCAGACCTTGCAACGAAATTTCATGGGCTATACAACAATGGCAGGTACTGATTTAATCGCCCTTGGCTACTCGGCGATAAGTGACGTGCAAGGTAGCTATGCCCAAAATACCAAGAATCTAACTGAATATCAGGAATTGATTTCTCGATTTGGCACGGCCACCGTACGCGGATTAAAATTATCAAACGATGACTTAGCACGAAAAGACGCCATCATGACGTGGTTATGTCAGTTCGAATTCAATGAAAAAAGGTTAAGGAAAAAACACGGTTCTGCTGCTGAACCAGTGATTGCTGATGCTAACAAGCATTTCCCGTTTTATGAAGATCTTGGCTTAGTCGCTAGGAGTTCTCATGGATGGAAGGCCAAGTGGTTAGGACAATTGTTTGCACGAGTTGTTGCTGCCTCCTTGGATTCTTATCTAAAAAATGGTACCCCAGATGTGCTTTTTTCACGGGGAATATGAAATGTTCTTGAAAAACCAAAAAAAACAACAAATCAATAAACAAAAGGAGAACGAAGTAACAATCATGAATGACTAGATAACCATGAGGTGATGGATGAATGAAAATCATAATAATTGGTGCAGGCTTTAGCGGCCTTGCAACGGCCAACTTGTTAGCAGCGCGTGGCATTCCACGAGATGATATCATCATCCTAGAAAAAAATAGCAAGATAGGTGGTCTAATTCAGACTCATCATCACGATGGATACGTGCTAGAATCTGGACCACAAGCATTCCGTGGGACTGCGCGAAACATGCACGAATTCCTCAAAATCACTGGCCTGTTGGAAAAAGTCGTTCCTTCACGGTCTACCGTGAACATTCGATACATCTTGCACCAAGGCAAGTTGAAGAAACTCCCCACTGGTCCATTAAGTGCTCTAACCACGTCGGTCATCAGCTTCAAAAGCAAGTTACGAATTTTAAAGGAACCTTTCGTCAAGAGGTGGGAAGACGGTGAAGAAAGCGTGGCAGATTTCGTGAGAAGACGGTTTGGTTCTGGCCTTGATCATCTCGTTGATGCCTTTGTCACGGGCGTATATGGTGGTAATCACGAAAAGTTATCACTTGATCATGCATTTCCGCAGCTCAGACAACTAGAACGAATGAAAGGATCTGTAATTCGAGGCGGTCTTCACGTTGCACGCCAAGCAAAAAAACAAAGAAAACGACAAGATGATGACCAGAAAAAAACAACAAAAAAGAAGAGAAAAAAACAACCATTCCTTTACACGTTTCAAAAAGGTTTAAAACAAGGAATTGAATTGTTAGCGAGAAATCTTGACATCCAGCTGAACGTGACGGTGACTGGAATTGAGTTCAATGAGAAAAACAAAATGTACAAGGTCACCACGAATATGGGAGATCATGACGTTGATAATGTCGTGATTGCAGCAAATCCAAACAGTTTGGGAGAAATTCAGCTATTTGATCTAAACTTTGACCAAAAAGTTCCTGAAGCGCGAATTGCAAGCGTGTATTTGGGATATAATGCTGATGCATTTCCAAGTCCTCCAAAAGGATATGGTTTTCTGATCCCTTCGACGGAAAATCGTTTCATTCTTGGCATCCAGTTCATATCAGACATCTTCCCACACTTGGCACCACCAAGAAAGGTGCTTTTAAGATGCTTCATCGGTGGGGTTCGACAACCAGATCGAGCTAGCCTTCCCAATGATGAACTAGTTAACAATAGCATCGACGAAGTCGCATCCTTACTTTCCGCCAAGAAAGACCCAGAATTTACTCAAGTAGTTAGACCAATTGGTGGTATCCCTCAAATAGAATTAGGCCACGGCTCTGTCATCAAGTATAAAGAAATTCTAGAGCAAGAATACGGAATCCACGTGACTGGAATTGGTTGGACAGGCATTTCCACGGACCATCTCGCAGGCGAAGCTTTCAAAATCGTAGAATCTATCATTCAATCGCATCAAGCTTCATCTTGAATGAATAGAAATGAGGAAACATTCTGCTAAAAGAGGTTCTTGAAGAAAAAATATTTATGCTTAATTTATTGAAATGAATCTTTTTTGATGATGGGAAATCCCCCAAATTTTCCTTTTTTCGTAGAAAACAAATTACGGCGATTATCACCTAGTGTCTTTTCTTTTTTAGACAAAACAAGGATCATCACCAAGTGTTATCTAATACTTGATGTTCTTAGTCGAAGAGAAGATAGATACTAAGCTTTACTTAAAATTTTCCCGTCATTAAATGTAATTTCAAGTTAATTGATTATGATTGTAGATCAAAAGAGAGTCATTCACTTGTCCCTGGAGTTTTTAAAGGAGCAAGTAGTTTTTTAGAAGTATCTTTTAAATGAACGGGGAGAACTGAATAACTCTTGATCAAAACGCTACAAGATGAAAAAATCTGTTAAAGTGAGAAATACGTGATGAGAGGTCTATACGTTTTTTTAACTATAAATCACGTTTATAACGTGGTGTGCAGGTTAGGATGAGGTCTCATTAATTTGCATTTTTTGCATTTTTTTTCGCAAGATTGTAATCTTTGCAATTTTCAGTAATTTTAATGAAATGGATTAGGAAAAACGTAATATTTATATATAAGGTAATCATATTGGCGTATAAGCTGTCAAATGATTCCTTAAAAAGGAATCTGGTTTCTTTTCCACAAGCTATGCTTGTTCAAGAAGTAGCTTGGCAAGAGTTGAAGAACCATGCGCCTAAAAACTTTATCATTGAAGATTTTGTTAATAATTGGAACTTTGTTGTTGACGACCTTTTTGGTCGGTATGGCCACAACTACAGCGGCACCACAAAAAGCGGAACAGACGACCTTTGAGGTCAAGGTAGGTGGAGTTTTTCCCATCGAAAAAAGACCCGAGGCTGGTAGAGATAGAAGAGATGCTTTTTTGATTGCCATTGACGAACTCAATGCCCAGACAGGTGCTGATCGAATTCTCCCAGAAGGTGTGACATTAGTACCCATCGTGAAAGATGACCAAAACTCGGCTGAAGGAGGAACAGCCGCTGCACAAGCACTAGTATCAGAAGGAGTACACATAGTAATCGGTTCTTCCGGTAGTTCCGTGAGCGCAGCCATGCAAGAAGTGCTTAAGCAGTACAAGATTCCTCAAATCTCCTATGCATCATCAT
>JAJRXH010000083.1 GCA_024276395.1 archaeon | reverse complement strand
GTGAAAATTTTGTTTATCCTAATCAAGAAATAAAGTTCAAGAAATAAAGGTGGTTAGAAAAACAAAAAAATTAGATATTTCAGAAAAAAAGACTTCAATTTATTTTTCTCTTCTAATTCGTTCATTTATCATTTGTGAGAAGGTTATGATTGTTTTCTTTTTCATTATGATTTGCTAGGTTGTTTCATTTTTCCTTACAACTAACTTTTTAGGATAATGAAGGCTTATTAGAAAACGAACAATTAAATGGAGGAATTATTTAAAGTTAGAGTTATTATTTGGCAATATCAGCAGTATGGTTTAGTAGTCTTGCATTTTCTTGGGGTTATTTGTATTTTGATCATCTTTTGACTGACTTTATCTTATGAAATTTCCGACCACGTATTTTATATAAAGAATGGAGGTAAAAGGTATCCCGTGAGTAAAAATGTCAATGTCCTCGCAGTTATGGATAGGGTCTTATGTTAATGAAGAAAAGAAACCATTTTATCTGAGAATAAAAGATTTATACACTCATCTGGCAATTATCGGTTCATCTGGGAGTGGAAAGACAGTATTGGCAAAGACCATCATTGAAGGAACTATTGTCCATGACATTCCATCAATAGTTGTAGATCCTCAAGGTGATCTCGTTCGTCTTGCCCAACTTGATGAAAACTTCATTGATGACCTGAAGGAAGGTGACGATGCTAAGGAATTAGCTACTGCCTTTTCTGAGAAATATTTTCCCGTGATTATTACGCCTGGAACTAAGCACGCCTTAAAGGGAATTTTTAATCCGTTATCATCATTTCCAGACCCTACAAGAGTTCAGTTACATAGAGGGATAATTTTTGATTCATTAGTAGAAGATGCAAATCCAGAAGTCCGTTTAGTTTCAGAAGAAGAGTTAGCAATGTTACTTGGAGGGATTGCTGACTCGATCTTGAGCTTCATTCCAGATGCTTACCTGAAAGGAAGAAATAGGCCTAGTTTTCGGGTAATCATATTTAAAAGTCTTAATAAAGCCTTTGAATCAGGGATGAAACTTGAAGCAATCACGGATTTTATGGAATGGCTCTCAAATTTGGATGATGCAGGTTTTTTTTCTGAATCAGAAGAGAAAACTTTAAAAAACATCATTAACGCCTTAAAAGTCTTGATAGAAGGCCCGGAGTCAATTCTTTTCTCTGATGGTATCCCCATTGATCCTACCTTGTTTTTGACAGCGCCTCCGGGAAAGATACCGTTGGTGTTGTTTTACCTGAATGTTCTACCAAATTTGAGGTCAAAACAGTCATTTCTCGCAAACTTAACGTTAATGCTATATTCTTACTGCCTTCAAAAGGGCAGAGGGAGATTTCTGTATTTCATTGATGAAATAAGAGATTTCATTCCATCGGGGACGCGTCAAGTACCTTCCAAGGAAATTTTGAAAACATTTTTTATGCAATCGAGAAAATACGAAGTCATATCTGTCATGGCCACGCAGAGTGTTGGCTCCGTTGATTATGAGGTATTAGGGCAATGTAACACGCGTGCCTATGGGAGAATCACCGTTGAGCAAGACTTGAAAAAACTAAAGGACTTTTTACCATCTGAGGTGTTGGATGAGCTACCAGACAACATTCCCGGTGAATTTTTGATTCATACAAAAGATGGACGATATCACAAGATTCAGGTCCGCCGTTTGGTGACTCAACATGGTTCTCCTATTCCACCTCAAGAATTAGCTAATGTCGTCAAGCAACACCGCGATGTGCTAGAGTACTATTCGCGATTTTGGAAGAAAGAGGCTGAGTTGAATGATCGTGAGACGCTTTTATTACCAGAGAAATCAAGACGTGCTGCTTCTAGTGAGTCATCTCACCCTGGAGATGCTTCCTCTTCTGGAACAATTGCAATGCTTCCTCCAGATATATCCGTAGAATTTGCTTTGGACGTGCTGAAACGTGAACTCATTGAATTCTTTCACACTAGAATGAAAATAAGTAATTTTAAGTTAGCTTGGAAGATGTTGGATGAGTCAGATTTGATTGGGATGATGAATTCGAGCAAAGTTGATAAAGTTGGAGTGAACGCCTTTAATGGTCCCATTTATCAGCTGCGATCTTCCGTCCCAGTAATAATTAGCCTTGCACGTTGGGATTCCCGATATTTAGTGTTGACAGCATTCGTGATGGAGAAATAATGACAAGAGAAATCTTACTTACAGGTGGAGAATGATTTGGTCGTTATCGAAACAGACTTGAATGGAAAGCTAATTGTTCCACAAGTACTGTTGAAGATCATCATTACTGAGCTGAAGAAGAATGGTATCATTACCGAAGATGGAGTCATCGATCTAAGTACTGTTGAAGAACTACTTCAAGCGAACGAAGATTTCCTCATTCAATGGTTCTTGCTCGAATGTTTTCCTCATCTCGATAAATATTTTCCAGAATATCCCGTGGTTTCTGAGGAAGTTGCTGAATTCATTCATGATATGGTTACCGGTTTTGTTCCAGCCCATGGCGGCTATCCATTCTCTCGAAAAACAGAAATAAATCTTGGTGATGGCTGGGTTAAGATATATACCTTTGGTTGGCTCCCGGCACCTGGAGAAGAAAAATCTTGGATGCCATATCAATTAGTTGTCCTTCATCATTTTTTGTCTTGAAGAAAAATCATTAGCGAATGGTGAGCCAGATGAAAGATGAATGAAATGAAAGGGAAAAATGAAGGGACCGGTTGTTTTTAGTCTTTAGGGATGAAGTAGAAGGGATACAAAGGTACATCACAATTAATAATTTTCCACGTAATTTCTTCGAATTGGCTGATGACCTCTCGCGCGATGGCTTCCGCATCACTCAGTGGGACAGCCTCCGCGGTCGTAATGAAGACATCACAATCGGTGATTGGCTTCCCAATGGTAGAGACCAAGGCGACTGTAGTAGGAATTCCAGCTTCTTTTGAAATTTTTTCAGCAATGTAATAGGCCCACACGTTATAAAAGTTTCCTACATGACGTGTTGGATTCTTGCCACCAATTGCTTCTAAGGTTTGTGGTCGGTATGGTGCAATTACTCCAGTCACTCGATTTCCTCTTCCTACGGCCCCATCGTCTCCATTTTCG
>JAJRXH010000082.1 GCA_024276395.1 archaeon | reverse complement strand
TGATTAGATTCATCGATCTTAAGTCCAAGAATGGTAAAAAGGCCATTAAGGAATTTTTTCGTGAAATTTGTAAAATAGTAATGACTTGGATTTTTCCGAAATGGTGTCGTGAAACGCACCAGCTTCCTCATTCATTCACGTAAGAACACATTATTCGATGAATCTTAATTGATTGTTAAAAAATCGGATTCGTCAACCCCATCGACACGTTGATGGCGTCTTTCTTGCTTGGGCGACGCGTGTTTTTCTATGATCCAGATGATCCTCCTAGTCGCCTTAATTGAAAAAACGAGGGTTTCGGAAAATCCTAAGCAATAACTTTATTGACAAAAAACAAATGTCAGACAATTGAGGACCATTTATCAATTCAGAAACGTCAAAGCATTCTTCTCTGTTACCATTCTTCTTCTATAATGAAAGTATAGAGATAAATAAAGATGAAAGTATAGAGATAAATAAAGGAAAACCGAGAAAGAAAAGCATTTTAACGTTCATATCTCTCATTGACTCATATCTTGTCGTAGCTTCTTGTCCAATTCACGTCCTTCTTTTAAATAGTCGATGAGGGTTTGTGCTAAGATGAAGGAGGATCCACGAGTGGTGAGACGAACACTTGGACCATAACTTCTGGTACCGTCTTCATTAAACGTGATTTCCTCGATCTCTACCGTGGCAGGGAGAATGCTATCTGGATACAGTTCGGATTTACGAGGAGGCCATAATTTGATGCGAATCGCTTTATTTTGCGATACACGAAAGAAATCTGAACGATAAGGTCCCCTACTTTCTTTATCACTTTCATTCATGATCATACCCCATTATCATTACTTACTCGTTAAGATCATCTCATTGCACTAGAAGATCTTTCCACTTTCGAGAAATTCTCTTGCACATCCATTTAAAAATGCACGCGCTCCTCTTTCAAAATTAATCATGGCCTTGATAATTCGGTCTCCGTCATAAATCCTTAGGTTCAAGAGCAATGATTTTTACTTGATTGTTTAAATGCACCAAGATTGGTCTTTTACATTACTGAATAATACTAACTTTTTTCGTATTCGACCATCTTGTTCTTGAGAGTTAAATACCAACGAGTATTTTTGAACGTTAATTTTTATTTATTTTTTTTATTTTTAACGCCTGCCGGAAAACAAGATTTAATTATGCCTAAAAGATGTGGTAACATGGATTAAATGATGCATTCTATCATTGGCGTTCAAGCGATACTTTTGGAAAGTAGAATATGTTTGGTAGGTGCTTGGTGATGACAGTTCGAGTTGGAGAAGTTGAAGTCGGAGAAATGGCCCCAGAATTTTGTTTACCTAATCATGAAAAAGTAGAGACCTGCCTGAAAGATTTTAGGGGAAAATGGGTGGTCTTGTATTTCTATCCCAAGGATAATACACCTGGTTGTACGAAAGAGGCTTGCGACTTTAGTGACAATTTGAGCGAGTTTGAGAAACTTGATGCGATGGTCATTGGAGTAAGTCCCGACCCCGTGGAAAGACATCAAAAATTCATTGCTAAACATAATCTCAGAATCATGCTGCTAAGTGATGTCGACAAGGAAGTACTCAAGATGTATAGCGTGTGGAAGCAGAAGAAAATGTATGGAAGAACTTATATGGGAGTGGAGCGTAGTACCTTCATCATTGATCCAGAAGGGAAAATCGCACGCGTTTGGAGAAAAGTTCGAGTGAAAGGGCATGTCGCAGAGGTGGCTAAAGCATTGGCTGAATTGACTGGATCGTGAGGTCATGGTTAGGCAAGATCAATCATTAGCAAGACCTGAGGGGAAATTCTTTTCCCTAATTTTTTCTAATTAAATTAAAGGAGACAAAAACGGTTTAAATCTCGTGAAAGTAAAAAAAGAGTGTATTCAAGATGAGCTTGCAAGTTAATGATTCAAATAAAAGACCTAATCGTCTAATCAGAGAAAAGAGTCCTTATCTTCTTCAACATGCTTATAATCCAGTGGATTGGTGGCCATGGTGTGATGAAGCCTTTGAAACTGCAAGAAGAGAAGATAAACCCATTTTCTTGTCGATAGGCTATTCCACGTGTCATTGGTGTCACGTGATGGAGAAAGAATCCTTTGAAGATCATGAGATAGCTAAACTCATGAATGAGACTTTCATTAACATCAAAGTCGATCGAGAAGAACGTCCAGACATTGATCACTTGTACATGTCCGTTGCTTTAGTCGTTAACGGGCACGGTGGATGGCCACTCACGATTATGATGACTCCGGACAAGAAACCTTTTTTCGTGGCCACTTACATCCCACGTGAAGGATATTTTGGTAATGCTGGAATGGTTGACATCATTCCTCGAATAAGGCAATTATGGCTTGAAGACCGCAAGACGTTATTACAAGCTGCTGATAACATCCTTCAACATCTCGTCACGACATTGATTAACACTCCTAGTGGCACTTCACTTAGAGAGAACGACTTGGACGAAGCTTTTAGTGCTTTTAGTGAAGTCTTCGATGAGGAACATGGTAGTTTTGGGAAAGCACCGAAATTTCCGTCTCCACATACTTTAATGTTCCTCTTGCGGTATTGGTACAGAACTGGCAATTCTCGTGCCCTTTACATGGTCGAAAAGACGTTACGGGAAATGCGAATGGGGGGAATATTTGATCACGTTGGGTTTGGCTTTCATCGATATTCCACGGATCGTCGTTGGATGGTTCCTCATTTCGAGAAAATGCTTTATGATCAAGCGCTTCTAGTAATGGCGTATGTGGAGGCTTATCAAGCAACCAAGAATGAAATGCATGCGCGTGCGGCAAGAGAAGTCCTCACTTATGTCCTAAGAGATCTTGCATCACCTGAGGGAGCATTTTATTCCGCGGAAGATGCGGATAGTGAAGGAATCGAAGGAAAATTCTATGTTTGGACGGAAAAAGAAATTCGGACGGTTTTATCAGAAAAGGAAGCAGAAATATTAATTAAGGTTTTCAACGTGAAAGAAGAAGGTAATTATCAAGATGAAGCAACTGGTCCACGAACCGGAGGCAACATCTTGTATCAGAAGAATTCTCTCAATGAAATTGCAGTGGATTTAGGAATGACACTTGATGAATTAATGTCAACGATTGAATCAGCTCGATCAAAGTTGTTTAAAGTTAGAAAGCAACGAGTTCACCCTTTCAAGGATGATAAAATTCTAACTGATTGGAATGGCTTGATGATTGCTGCCTTGGCGAAAGCTGGTAGAATTCTAGACGAGGAAAAATACATCAAAGCCGCTGAACAATGCGCTGATTTCATCCTTACTAAGATGTTTGATTCCAAGGGACGACTACTTCACCGATACAAGGACGATGAGGCTGAAATCCTCGGCTTCTTGGATGATCATATTTTCTTAACATGGGGATTGTTGGAGTTATACGAAACCACTTTTAACGTGTTTTATTTGAAAAAGGCCCTTGATCTAACTAATCACCTTCTTGAACATTTCTGGGATGAAGAAAGCGGTGGATTTTATTTTACAGCAGACTATTGTGGAGATGACCTTGTTGTCCGCAAAAAAGAATTCTTTGATGGTGCCATTCCGGCTGGCAATTCTGTTGCCATGTACAACCTTTTACGCATTAGTCACGTCACTGGCAATGACAACTTGAAGACGCTTGTTAACATCATAGGAAGAGCCATCTCACCACTTCTGAGAAGATCACCATCTAGCTTCTCTTTTGCTCTTGCAGCTCTAGAATTCGTGTTTGGCTCTCCAAGTGAGGTCGTGATTGTTGGTGCTTGTCAAGATCCTTGGACAAGGGAAATGATCAAGATGCTTGACGCAACCTTCATTCCCAACAAGATCGTTCTTCTCAAGCCCATTGACGATGAAAAGTCTGTAGAAGTACTAAATGAAGTTGCTCCTTTCGTGAAGAATATGCAGCTAAGAGATGGTCTTCCGACTGTGTATGTTTGCCGCAACCATCACTGTAATCTTCCAACGACATCTGTCAGTCAAATGATGAAATTGCTAGAGGCTGGAAAAGATTGAATGTTTTGGAATGGTGGAGGTGGTTGGTTGAAATGAAAGGTCAGAATCGAGATGACGGAAACAATTTCGAAAAGATTCTTCTTGATTGCAAGAAAATCTTGAAAGATTCAACGAAGAGCAAGGAACAAAAATTATCGGAGATCTGTCGATTGTTGGCGAGTAGAGTAGAACATTATGACTGGGTCGGCTTTTATCTTGTTGATCCTAATCATCCAAGAGAGCTTGTTCTAGGTCCACATGTCGGCGAGCCAACGGAACACGTGAGGATACCTTTTGGTCGTGGTATTTGTGGACAAGCGGCCGAGTCTGGAAAGACCTTCGTCGTGCAAGATGTTTCCAAGGAAACCAATTATCTCTCGTGTAGTCCCAAGGTGAAATCAGAGATTGTCGTGCATATCTTCAAGAATGACAAGATTGTTGGTGAACTCGATATTGACTCCCATGAACTAGAACCTTTCACGACTAATGATGAAAAATTCCTTGAAGAATTATGTCATGAAATAAGCACCATCTTGTAGATCTTTTAAAATGAATCTCGGATGTTTTGAACGAATCGTTAAAAAAGTGAGAATATTATTCCATTTTTTTAATGCTCAAGGTAAATCTCCTTGAAATCACTGTTAAAGGTCATGAATGCTCTCGTGGGGGATGAACGCTGCCGTTTTCAAGTGAAAATCTTCTTTCGAATGATGTTTTCCATTTCGAATATTCTCATCTAATTTTGCACAATTCATCTTTGCAGGCGACTTCTCTTTTGGGGAATTCGCCCAATATTTCTGAAGGTTACTTTCACTGCAAGATGCTGATTAATATTGCTTTTTTTCAAGGACAAGAGGCTTGCTTGCTTTTTTTGATGGAATGAATGAGACTTTTTGCGGAACACCGTTATAGTTTCCTTTATAAGTATCGGTTGCATGTAAAATAATTGAGGACAATTTGACAACCCACTGATGACAAGGAACATACTAATGCAAACTATAACTAGAGAAACAAGAATTACCTTGATAGATTTAAAACCACTCATTTCGCGTCAATCTTGATTTAATTTGAAAAGAATGGTAGTTTTTCGCGAAATGGGGATGGAAATATCTACATTATTGATAAGACTGAGAAAAAAATATATGATTGGTGAAAAAACATGAAATTAAACAAAATAACACTGAGTGGAGTTCTCATTACCATGCTCTTTCTCCTAGGATTGGGCCTATCCACGCAAGTTACCAACGCACAGACACCGACCAAGCACACTGAGGGATCTTTCAGTGTCTATGCAGAGCTCGTCCTAGGACATGAAATAGATCCTAATAGCGCTGGAACAACAACACCGTCTGGTAATGTTGGAAAGAGCTTCTGGTATAATCTTACCGATGCCGTTACGCCATTTGACGAATTTTTCAGCGGAAATTACATTTTCAACCAGACTTCTAACCTCACGATTCAAGCCAATTTGGAAAATTCCAAGCTAAGAGCAGTGGTTCTCAATGAGCAAGTCGGTAACGAAGGGTATCTCTGGGACGTGGCAAAAATTTTCTATCTAGGACAAGATATCGTGATTAACAGCAACTTGAGTCAATCCCTTCCAACTAACGCACTTGATAACGTGGTCATACCTGCGGGAACACCACTCGTCAGTTTTCAACCAACTTGGGAATGGGGTAACTGGTCGACTTTCCTTGACATTGTCGGCAAAGATTTCGCTTTCATTAAGCCGATGAAGGGAAGAAGCATTCTTAGCACGACACCTTCACTGTTGTTCTTGGATGAATCTATGTGGAATGCGAACATCGCTGAACTAGGTAATCTCATTGCTGCGATCAAGAATGACAGCACCTTTTTCGGTGACATCATCTCACAAAATGCAACTAGTGGAACTACCTATCAATTGTACTTATCTCAAGTAGAAAACGTTAGTGATCCTTTAAGTGCTGCTGTGTCGCTCACTTTCAACTGGACTGACATGGATGGAACTTTAGCTCGTCTTGATTGGATGGAATTTGAGCTCATTGGTGATTTCGACGGAAATGGAACCATTGATGCTAGCGAACAGTTTTACTTCTACTGGGAATTCATTGGTGAAGATGCTGCTGACCCACTACCTTATCAAGTTGGGCAAGCTGGAAGTTACTTCTTCGATTCCGCGGTGTTGCAATTTGGTACCAGTGGTGACCTCGCTACTTACTTTAATGATAATGGAATCACTCCAATGCTTGATGATGCTGCAGCTCAGTTTGGCACGCTCACTGGAAAGCCCTTAATGGACTATCTCATCACGAGCACCGATGGCTTGTATTATGGAGCTAACGTGACTGTCTACACGGACTTTGTCAAGGTTTTGATGAACATCAGTAATCCTAATGCAATGCCACCACCAGATATGCCAACACAAATCTTTCTTCAAGGAATAGCTAGTGCTTATCTAGGACTTGGTGGGGATAACCTTACAGTTGTTGATAACTTTGTCTTCCACCAGCCATGGGACCTTCCGCCGTTTAATGACCCTGATTATGATCGACCACTAAGAGCTAATTCTACGGGATGGCTGTTGCTACCAGATGATCCTAACATTCAAGATGTGAAAATCTTCCGAAGGGCGGACATTGATCCAATGCAGCCGATTGAAGACCAAGTTGATACTCTACCTACAGTACCTATCTTGAATCAATTCTACGGTGAGATATTCGTTGGGGATGCATTCTACAACTACACGATCTATGGTTACTTGGTCCAAGTAGACATTAATTCATTGAACATGGAAAATCTCTCGGAAGGAACTTTCTCTGAGCCTCTTGTTGCATATTATACTTTTGTACCTAGACCTAGTTATCGGTTATACGTGCTTGATTCTCCAATTTCCATCATGGGACCAGAAGCTCAGTGTCAAGAACCTGACCCTGGATCTGGTTCTGGGGATATGGGTCCAAACCAACCGATGCCAGGCCCAGAGTGTGGTGGTCCTGATCCTTTCGGAATGCTCTTAGATAACATGCAACTCCCCTACTATTACTCCTCACTATTTGATGTGCAAAACAACGCTAGTGTTGCCGCCAATGGCTTATTAACCAAGGCTAAAGTATTCATCAACGACGTGCTCGGCGATCCAATGGTTGTTGGAGGAATCACAAATGAAAGTGACATCAGTAACATTACCGTGTTTGTAGATTTACAAGTTGAACATCAAGAGACTAGTACGGAGATTCTGACCAACATAACCGCATCCTTAACTGAGATCATTGATGTGTACAATGATTCTGATCCTACCAATATCATCAATGGCACCTTTACCTTTGATGTGACCTTGAATGCTCTTGTTACCTACGATCCTAATGGTACTCTACTAAGCCAGGGCATTTCAGTTGACCTTTATGTAGAATGGGTATTAGACGGTCTTACCTTCGAAGAACTCATTTCGCCAGAGCAGCCAGGAGAAACACAACCCACAACACCGATAAGCACCACCCCGACGACAAGCCCTGCTACCAGCACGACTGAATCGGCACCAACCAACACGACCGAATCAACACCAGCTCCAAGTCTCCAAACCCCAGGATTTGAGGTCTTTAGCCTAGTGCTTGCCATCGGCATTGCTGTCGCTGCGATACAAGTCAAGAAACGAAAGAAATAATCTCTATGACGAGCAAAGGATATAACGCGACGACTGTGACAAAAAATCCACATCTCTATTTTTTTCTTTTTCTCTCACAATAGTTGAGGGATCACGTACCATAAGATGATCCATTCATTGTCGTGTTTTGGTTTTCTTTCTAGGCAGACCACGCTGGAATGTTGAAACTTCATAATATCGTCATCTGGCCCACGCGTGATGAGTAATGAGACAAGCCGTGCCAGATGAGGGAGATGTCCTACCAACATAATATCTTTGTGTATGAATTCTAACTTTTGTAACCATAAGGCAAGCCTGTCGTTCGATCATAAACGTGGACGTCATAAATTCGGGGGACTTTCACATCCATCTTGGTGATGATTTGATGTACTAGCCAGTCGATTGCTTCTGCTACTCCCATACCACTCAAAGCAGATATGGGGAATAGCTGATAATTCGAGATGATTTCAGGCGGCAACAAGGTTTCCAACTGCAATAATTTCTGCTAACATCTTTTTTCTCTTAGCAAAAGAAAGGTCTTGCTTATTAGCTAGGATGAGGAACGGCACATCCCTGGCCATGTTTGCAACTTTAGAAATGTTTTCTCTAATTTTTCCATAATCCTTCGTGAAAGCAGAATCATGCACGTAAATAATGGCATCTGCTTTAGGAATGGTAATGGGCCAGATGTTACCAATGATTGGAGTCTGACCACCAAGGTCATATAAGAAACATTTTAGCCCCTGAAGAGATTTAATGTGAACGTCATTCCCATCGTGGGTTGGATTAATAAATCGGGTTCAAGGCCGCATGATCTTCGTGCAAAAGTAGTTTTTCCACTGTCTGATAGTCCGATAATAACAATTTGAAGAGGATCTAAAAAATCTCTAGTCATTAGATCTCAATTATTATCAAGAGATGGGCACTATTTAAACGTTCGTAATCAATCTTATCATGAAAAGGTATTGAAAGCCATGAACTCAACGTGTAATTGCAATTCGGGCATCGTTTCTTCTAATATCTGATTTATCAATGGATATAGGTCAATGACGGTAGTTGAGGATGAGGTAGCTCCAACTTCTTGTTCTTGCTTTATTTTCTTGATCTCTTGGAACAGTCTCATAGCAATACTTTCGAGAATCCGTTCTTCAATGATGTTAGAGATGAATAGTAGTCCCAAAGAACTCTCTGAATCATTACTATGGAAAAAGATGCAATCTGGTGAGCCAGTATCTGCATTTCCACGTAGAAGGATACTGTGTGTCTCCGTTTTTATCAAGTTCCTAGAAAAGTTGTTGAAGGCCGCATAAAATGCTGAGATAAGTGTGGCTTGATCGAACTGCGAGCTCCAATCCTCAGACTTGGGAGGAAAAAGTAATCCTAGTGGTAACCCGGTCTCGCGATCATATAAATAAGCTCCATAAAAAATGATTGGTCTTGATGGTTTTTCAGATCCTAAAAGTGCCTTCATCAGCCAATTTCGAGCCCCCGTTAGTCCATATCCAGTTAACGCTGAGATTGCAAGGATCGTCATTAGAGGTTTTTGATATTTTCCTCTTAATTCATCAAGCTGCAAGAAAAGAGATATTCCTCCACTTCCACGAGCGATTGGCAAGTCCTGCTTGTTTGCAAGGATTAATATTGGGATGGGTGGTGATTGTTCCAGTACCATTTCCAAGTTCTTTTTTATCACGGGAAACAAATCAGGTGCAGTTGAATCTATCAAGTAAATGATGGCATCGGCCTTAGGTATTGTTATTCTCCAAAAATTTTCCCAAAAATTGGGCTTTCCTCCTAAATCATAAATGAAGAATGAATGTCCGTTGATTTCTTCCACGAGTACATCCATACCCATTGTTGGCGTGGCTGGATGTGGGGTTTTTTTTCCTAACAAGTGTTCAATGAATGTTGTTTTTCCACTACCACTTAATCCCGCTATCACTATCTGAAAAAAATCTCCATTTCTTGACATAGCAAACCACTATCTACCAGAAAAAATCCACGAAACATTCTCTAGGAAAATTTTTATCTATATAAATCTAATAATACATAACATATAAATCTTTTTCCGTGACAAAAATTCAATAATTCATATAAACGTGAAAAAAATGGGAGATATAGAGAAGGTTGCTAAAGGATTAATTTTTTTTCCTTTTGGGAATTGTGAGAAAAAAGACTACAGCAAACCCCATGAATGTCACGAAATAATCAAAGGAGGACACCGCACTTGATTCTTGATGTGGTGATTCAGTAGTATCCGAGATGAAATCTGATGAGAGGAGAATTAGTTCTAATTTAAAGTTACCAGCACGAGTCTTAGCGAATAACAATACACCTGTTTGTCGATCATATATTAGTACCGTTTCTTGGAATCCAGAATTTTGCTTGTAATCAAACTTGATGGCTTCTCTAGGGCTACCAGCCAACGCTTCTGAGTACGTCACGTTCTTTATTATTAGACTTCCATTCATGAATTGGCCTCGTACAGCTTCTTCAGCGGTTGTCGCGTGATTTCTCCAATTAGGAGTTACTAGGAGACCGGGCATCCATGGCCAAATTGATAGAGTCAATGCGCCGGCAATCTCAGTGTTAGAGACATTTGCCGTGAAGTTTCCAATTTCAATCGTTCCATTGATTTCCGAAGGTATGCTCGAGGTTCCATTAACTAAATTAACCGTGAAATTTAGTAGAGATCCGATGGTTGCGTTCACGTATGCCCTGGGATACCAATATAAAAGACTGCTTTCATTCCAATCGGTAAT
>JAJRXH010000081.1 GCA_024276395.1 archaeon | reverse complement strand
CTGGCCATGATCATTGTTCTTTCGTCTTCGAACTAGATGCAGAACAATCAGAATATATGGGGATTGAAGAAAATTTCGAGGATAAAACTGCCATCACAGGCAGACTGCAAGTAACTACCATGGAACGTACAGATTATCGTGTAAAACTAGAGCAAGCCATTACCCACATCACTCGAAACAAGTATTTAAGCGTTCTCTACAAGCAGCGAATGCGTCAACAAGCTGGAGATTTCATTCACATCTCTCTTCTTCAAAAGACGCTCATCGGACTCAAGTTTTCAGAACCTCTAAATTCGGCTCTTCTTTTCCATGCAGGAACGAATTTTGGGAGATTACTCGGTGATGGGGGAAAACTCATCCATTTTGTTATGGAAAGAAAAGGAATGAGACAGATTTTTCCACTTGATTTCAAGGAATCTGTCATTTTACTGAATTATTACTTGAATTCTGCAGCAGTACAACTAGACCGAGAACACGGCGATGTCGATTATGAATTAATTGATGACGAAACCGCACGAGTGCGAATGTATGAGTGTGCCATTGCATCCGGGGTTGATCTCCAACAAATGGGAAGGGCCTTGCAAGCTGTACTGGGAGAAAACGAGACTTTTGCCATACCATTGTGTGATTTTTATGCTGGAATGCTCAAGGGGAGATTGGAGCTATTATCTGATGAAGAAATTGACGTGAAGGAGATTGCCTGTCATGCTACTGGCTCAGATTATTGTGAATTCGAGATTACCATCGACTGATACCAATTACATCAAGGAAGCAAATGAACGAACCTAATTCTCGTGAAGATCATGATATGGCACGTCAATCAAGATAATCTGATTCTTTTCATCTGCCCTCATTCGCATTGGGACAGAGAATGGTATTGGCCCTTCCAACTTTTCCGTTATCGCCTCGTAAGAATGTTACGTATCTTATTAGACAACATGGACGAGAATGACGAGTATCAATTCACGTTTGATGGACAGAGCATTGTCATCAAGGATTTCTTGGAATTAGAACCGAAAAGAAAATCACAGTTAATGAGACACGCTCAATCCGGCAAGTTGTTATTCGGTCCTTGGTACGTCCAGCCCGACGAATGGCTGGTCAGCGGAGAAATGCTCGTGAGAAACTTGCAATTAGGTCTAAAGATTGCTAGAGAGCATGGAACGCCCTTATTAGTTGGATATGTTCCCGATATCTTTGGACACGTTCCACAACTACCAGAGATCCTCAAATTATTCGACATTCATCACGTTCTTCTCTGGAGAGGTGTACCTTCCACGATTAAATCGTCTCCTTTTTGGTGGGAAGCTCCTTCGGGAACGAAGGCATTAGTAACTTACTTGTTCGATTCTTACTCAAATGGTGCTTATTTACCACTAAATGCTAAGCAATTACAACAAGAACTACAAGATTATGTGAGAAGAGCAAAAGACAAGTTGAACGTTCCACTTTTGCTGATGTTGAATGGGACTGATCACGCATCACCACAACTAGGATTAGAGAAGGTTCTTAAGACAATCAAGACTAAACCAGCCTTGAAAATTCGATTTGGCACGATACAAGATTATTGCAACTTGCTTGATGAACTAATGAAAGAAAGAGAGGAAAACATTCCGATATGGAAGGGAGAACTACGTGATTCATCCCATTCTCCCATTCTCTCTGGAGTGTTATCTGCACGGATCTACTTGAAACAATACAACGCGAGACTCCAGCGACTACACGAAGATTATCTCTTTCCACTTGCCACGTTCGTTCACTCCCTCAATGATGATCCCCCGATGGACGCCATTTACCGCTCCCTAGAGATGCTAATCGAAAATCATTCCCACGATTGCATCGGAGGTTGTTCAACGGACGAAGTTCACGAAGAAATGATGCAACGATTCCGCTCAACTGAACAGCTAGCTCTTTCCATCTTGAAAGAATTACTACAACAGCTTTCACGGAACTTCTCACGTCATCTTGACCACCACGAGCTTTCTTGCAGATCACGGCTTCCCTCCATTTCTACCGCACCTGTGGTCATCTTCAATCATCTTTCTCTACCGTTTGAAGGGATTCTCCCAGTAACATTTGAAGTTGACCCTCTAACTTGTCAAGTTGATCTCCAACAATTAATTAATCAGACGTTAGCTGCCCAGGTAATTGAAGATGACGATATCCTTCCTTTTCATTGCCAAGAAATCACCAGTGAAACCATTCATAACTATGGAATTTCACCGTTTCACGTCAATCGTCTTGACGCGATGATTGAACGATTCAAGGACGAGGGATGGTATTATCACTCTCATGAACTCGTCAGTCCGAAAGATGAGGGTAAAAATCCAGAAATCCATGTTTTTTTCAGCAAGGTTGACTTGAAACGACAATTTCCTCTTGAAGACGTTTCCAGCGTTTTGAATGAGTTCCACGTGCCTGAACATCAATTCATTAGAGTATTGATGAAGTCCGTACCCATTATGAAAGGCCTTCTGATGATGAACAAGAGAATGCAGCCCTATTCTTGGAAAATCATTTCCTTGACACCAAGTGATTTTGCCACGGTGTCAAGCGAACAATCACGAAACCAAAACTCACTACTTTTAGCCGAAAAAAACATCATACATGATCCGTCAAGTAATCACCAGTTTAAAGGTAAGTATTACGCCCTGACTCTTAGCCAACAGCACGGTGTCTCTCTTACTTTATTTCCGATAAATAAGGATGAACCCATGGAGATGCCAGGGTTTCTTTTCCTCGAAGATGAAGGCGATGCTGGTGATGAATACAATTTTTCTCCCACATCAGAACCACCCCTCATTTTTAAACAAATCCATTCTTGGAAGATCATTGAAAAAAGCATTTTTCACGAGAAAATTCGGCTAGAATTCCAGCTAAGTCTTCCCAAAAGTCTAAATGAAGATCGAAAGAGCCG
>JAJRXH010000080.1 GCA_024276395.1 archaeon | reverse complement strand
GAGAAAGAATATGAAGAAGAAACAAGTCGCCACCAAGATAATCTTAGAGCTTTATTCAAACGTTATGAAAAGAATTCTACAGTTATTGTGAATCTTGGCGATCCTAGCGATGCTGAAAAATTTGTAGAGCTAGTAAACACTGCCGTGATGGTGGCTAATGACTTCAAGTTTGATTTGGTAGGATTTGCTAGTGAACTTAAAGCACGGAATATCGTGTTAGGAGTTTTCAAGAACATGGAATCTGGAATGGGTTTGATGGGCGTTCGTGTTCACGTAGATGAAGATGATGATGACGACAAAGATATGATGATTTCCATGGTCCCTAATGAAAATGAAACAGAATATGATGAAAAAACGGACGACGATGACGAGAAGGATAAAATAATTCCCAGAAAAAGAAGAAGAAAAAGAATACCGGTACCCTATTACCTTTAATGATGTAAAAAAGAGATACATCAGCCAAAATTTCCTTTTTTCATTCTCCTTCCTACATGAAAAATCACTCGTGCCTTTAACCATAAACCTTTTCCGTATTTTTGATCAATATAGTTGTTTGCTGAGGATTCATCATCCGTGAGGTCGGCATTTCCATTACACCATTACTGATTTTATATCAGAACTTGAGAAACCCCACGACGACTGATTATCACTAATGATTCATTCCAATTACTAACACCACAATTGACACGACAGCAACTGTAATCACCCCTAGATTAACCATGCTTGTCGTTGTTTCATTAGGTATCTCCAGCCTGATGACAATCCACCAAAGACACCAGCAAAAAAGAAGTTACCATGAATGACAAATTATCAAATCACATCAGACTCAATTTTTCATCTTTTGCCCTTTTTTATCTCATCCATCTTGTCAACCACATCCTTTTGTACGTGGTTTACTGTTTTCGGGTTTCTTCATCGAATCATCAGTGAAACAGCGATTTCTCCTTGAGTTGCAAGAACATAAACGATACATCGTCAGATTACTCAAGGTCAAGGGTGTTCTTCCTTTTTTATTTTCTGTTTTCCCAATCACTTCACTAAGTCAGTAATGCATTTCTTTCAAGACCACATCGCGTCATCCGTGAGATGACATTTTCCACGAGATTCTAGGGTGAAAAAAACGATATTTATGGAAATTCCATCAGGAAAGGATTATTTCTTATTTTTTACAGCCGTCAAGACTAAACATCAAGGGATCGAAGCAAGAATTTTTAAAGAACAACATTTAGTAGACCTCGTGATGATTACAACACCAGAAAAAAAACTCATCAATCTCAATGAACTCGTACTCTTCTTGAAAAAACAGTTAGAATCTCATGATTTTTTCTCAGATAATCGTCATCTACTTGAAGATCAACACATCATTCTTAGGCTCCTTCACTTGCTCCTCACGTTATTGTGGTTTCATGAAATCCAGACAATCACGATTAATGTTGATCATCATCGAGACAGAAATTGTGAAAGAGAACTACAAGATGAAAGATCTCCCATCCAATCAATTCATGGGTGGCTGCTGCAGCAAGAAAATTCAGTTGGTGAACTGGCAAGATGCCTTCGACTCATCTTCCCTGGTAAAAATCCAAAGACTGGCGACTTGAGGTTAATTTCTACTCTGATGTATCGGGTCCAAGATTTTGTGCTGAAAACTTGTGAAAAGAATGATAAAGAGAAACCAAAATTTATTTTCAGCACGCTTCTACAAGATGATATGCTAGGTGACTTGCATGAGAACCATTTAACTAGCAAGAAACGAAAAGAACAAGGTATTTATTACACGCCTCCAGAGATTGTTGAATTCATTACTTACCAAACTCTAAGCCCTCTCATCGACGATTTAACTAGTAAAATGAGACAATCGATTGACACTGGAGATGCAGCAATGTTAATGACCTCAATACGAGCGTTCATCAATCTAAAAGTGATTGACCCAGCTTGCGGCTCTGGAAAGTTTCTTATGGCAGTAACAAGAATGCTCATTCAGGCTTATATCAAAGTGCTAGCATTGTTCGATCGAATTGACGGTAATATTGCTGCAGATATCCGAAGAAAAGCCATCCAAGAACTATGCTTCCAAAAACCCGAATGGATTCCCTATTTAGTGGTAATCAGGCACTTGTACGGCATTGACCTAGATGAAAACGCCTTGATGACTAGTAGAATGAACGTGTGCTTCCAAGCCATCACTTCATTCCATCAACACGTGCAAAAATCGATGAAAACAAGGTTCATGAGATCAATTTTGAAGGAATTTATTACCATCTTCAAGATCAGTGCGGTTAACTTCATGGCCGGTGATTCATTGGTAGGATGGTTTAACGAATCCATTGTTGATGATGAACAAGAAAAGTATCTTCTTAGCACGTTAAAAAAACTCAAGAAACAGCTACATGACCGTAACTCAAAAATTGACCAGATATCGAAAAAATATCACGAGACCTACCTTCAAGCTGCCTTACTTTGGGATGAAATGTTTACCAAGTCTTTAGAAGCGAAACACATCTCCAAGAACATCTTGCAAGTTACGAAACCCTTACATTGGCCATTATTCATGAAAACGACAGCAATCTCTTCTTTTCACGCGGTATTGGGCAATCCTCCATACTTTAGCGTGAGAGAGATCTCTCGCCTGCGTCCGGAATTTCACGTGATTTATGATTACTTGAAAAAATCACCACGTTGGAAAAAATATTTCCGTTCAGCTTCTGACATCTATTATTACTTCCTCATCCTTGGGATCCAATTACTTCAAGAAAAAGGAAGATTAGGTTTCATCATTGGGAATTATTGGATTGAAAACGATCATGCTGACCGCTTGAAACGAGAGCTATTATCCCACACGCTTGTGGACATCCTAGTTCTCTTGAACGGACAAAAAATCTTCAAGAAGGTGAACATGGATACTTGCATCCTCATTGGCACGAAGATTAGACGAAAAAAAATTGCATTTAATCATGTTGTCAAAATTTTCAACCTTCAAGAAATTCATTCAATTAGAAAATTACTACACGACAAGTCAAGAATAGATGGCACTAATATTCGCCTAAAAAGGATAAAACAAGGTCAACTCGGCACAGGAAAATGGTTGTTGGGCCAAGATGAACAATATCCATCGAAGTTAAAGATTGATGGCAAGAAGGTCATTACCCTGGGTGATGTGCCTCCTTCAACCATTGAAAAATACTCTTTTCAATTCAAATTAAAAAAGAACGAAATCGAAAACTTGATTGGAGCCTGTATTGTAGGTAGAGGCATTCAATCTGGCTGCAATGATGTGTTTAGAGTAAAAGTGCTAAAGATCCTTGATGATTATTCCATCCTCATCGAAAATCCGAAGCATGGGATCACGGCACGAATCGAAGGTTCACTCGTGAAAGCTGCTGTAAAGAATAGTTTTGTCAAGCAACATGTCTTCAAGAAAAAGGAATGGATTCTTTTCATTCCTCCAAGAATTAACATTGATGAATACCCCTTGACCAAAGCTTATTTGCAGAACTTCGAACACAAATTGAAGCAAAGATATGAATATAATCAAGGAAAGTGTAAGTGGTACGAGTACAGCGTTTACAGAAACCTCAAGCTGTATGATGCTCGCTATAAGATCATCGCTCCATATCGCGCATCAACAAACGTATTTGCTCGTGATGATTCAAGAACAATGTGCTTTGACGATTGTGTCATCATCGTGCCCAGGGACAACACCAGAGAAATGACCAATTCTCTAACGGCAATTCTAAATTCTTCTGCCATTCGTTATTGGCTGAATGTGGCTGGAAAGCGTAAGGGAAAAATGTTCGAATTATTTTCGACATCTATCTCCCGAATTCCCATTCCAAAACTAGCAAAAACCGATTCAAAACATCTTAGCAACATTGTTGAAGAAATCATTGCATTAAAATCCGAAATATCAAGCAAGAAAATGTCCCATTCCAATGATCTGCTGAGACAAGAAAGTGAACGAATTTTTCATCTAACTTGCAAGCTAGATGCACTAGTATTTCAAGCATTCGAATTTTCTAGGACCGAAATGACACGAATTCTTCAACGACTTGGAGAAACTAACGAAAAAATTTCAATGATCATCAAGTATCACGGACAATGACTAATAACTTGATTACCGAAAAATGTGGTAACTCGCAAAATATGCTGTTAGATGCGTCTTTTTTTCTTAAAAAATCGATAGAAAACATTTTTATCTGGGCCATTCCTCTAACATCCTGATGAAGATGGAAAGAGATCAACAAGATCCATACATCCAAGAAATGTGGGATATCATGTATCTTTATGAAGCTTGTAATGATTTTCAGCGCAAAACGACGTGTTTGAGTAACATTGCCTTCCAACATCTGAATAATGGGCAATTTCTCGAAGCAATCGATTGTTACCGATCTTTGATATCAGATCTTCATTCATTAGTGGCAGCGACCGAAGATGAAACGCTGCTAGAAACGCTTGCCTCGGCGTGCTATCATCATGGAATCGTCCTACGCCAAGCAGGTTACTTGAGCGCGAGTGCCCATTATTTTGCAGAGGCGGTCAGACACTGGCTTAATCTAGGACGATTACATCAAGCTGCGACAAGCATGTTTCAACTAGCATTACTTGATGCTTTCGGAACCGCTCCACCACACTATCGCAGGCAATTAAAGTCATTTCAAGCATTATTGAGAGATTGGGACCCTGAAAATCCACGAATAAAGACTGTTAATAACTTGGCGCTCATGATTCAAGAGAAGCATCAACTTCTACATTTTAGTTCACTTGACGAAATCTTGGCCATGCCTCGAATTAACTTGATCATTAATGATTTTTCACTTAGGTTCCAATCAATTCTTGAAGACTTCCTCTTGTCCAAGGATATAAAAACCATTACCTTCCTGTCTCTCATGGAACTGAAAGTTATGCAAGCGATTCTTGAGTATCAAGACGAAATGGATCCTGATTCCCAGAAATTAATAGATCAAGTCACCACTTTTGCTGGAGAACCATTATATGACTTTCAAAAGGTTGAATTATTTATCCTTTCCAGCAAAATCGCATTATTATTTGAGAAAATAGAACAATCATTTACCCTTTTCCGAAAGGCAATTTTATTGGCAAAAAAGCTAGATTTTAGGAAACTGTTGAGATTATACAATCCCATGTTAGAGAACTTAAGGAAAGCTGTCGATCTAATTGCAGTGACTCCAAGAAAATCTCAAAGATACTTTGTTAGGTTAGTGGAGACATTGAACCTCCTTTCTTTTCTCCGAAGTATCGAATTGGGCCCACTTATTTACTACCGTGACGAAGTGAAGCAGATAAAAACATTCCAAGCTGCTCAGTTCATGAATGCGCTATCAAAACAATATCCCAATGTTGAAAAAACTTTTAAGTAAGAGTTAGTTGATGTTTTTTGGTTCCAATGGCACAAATCATTTCTGTCATCAGTTATCGAGGCGGCACGGGGAAATCGCTCTTAGCTTTCGCCATTGCAGCTGAATTAGCCAAAACGGACAACGTGCTCTTAATTGAGGCCGACTTTCTTGCACCTTCCCTATACCTATTACTTGAACCGCGTCCCCAATATACGTGGAATGATTACTTGCTCAGGCGTTGTGGCACTCCAGATGTTCTCTACCGTCTTGATGACGAAACAAGATCATTAACCGTGTCATGTACCAAGCCTGATGATCAAGAATTACTAAAATATTTCCAGGATCAAGAAATGTGGTCAAAATATTTCTCTGAACGAATCGTCGACTTCCTGAATGAGCACCGAGAAGAATATGACTTCATTTTCTTTGACAACCAAAGCGGAATGTTCCTATCAACATTAACTCACAGTTTTTTTTCAGATGTCCTTATTATGATAGTTTTTCCAGATAATAGTACCGTTCAAGGCACCATCAACTATCTAAGCATCCAAAATAAGCCATTTTATTTAATTTGGAATCACGTTCTAGAACACGTTCCTGAAATGAGGGGAAAAATTGAAGAATGGACACGAGCATTTAAGACACTCACGACCTATCGAGGAACACTGGCAAGAATTCAATTTGACGAGACAGTTGCAGTAAAACGATGGATTGAAGGAAAATTATTCATCGATGATGAAAATAGTGAGTTCATTCAACAAGTTTCACAGATTGCATCATTCTTTCGGAAGAAAAAATGAAACATCCTCTTCCTTTCGTTCCAACACCCATCCATTACGAACGAATTCTCTAAGAATCAAAAAAATGACCTCTTTTTCAATTTTAGTTACTTTTTCCAACTGATCGACCGTTACACCTCCATAATAGTTATGATTACGGCTCAGAATCAATAAATGCTTTGCAACCTCCTTCTCTAAAGGCTTTAACGTGGCCTGCACGCTTGCTTGACGTAAGGTACCCGCTTCATTTCTCATCAATTCAATGCCCTTTTGTATTGCCCACGACACGAAAGTATCCACATCAACCAAGCCATGTCCTTCTCGAATGATGGGATTAGATACCAATGTCTCAATTACCTCCACTAAGTCTTTTTTCAAAAAAACTGGATGTTCCGCCACGTGCCTAAATAAGATGCGTCTAATGACCTCTGGAGCTGAGCACTCCCATTCTCTTTGTTGATTCGCAATGAACTTGGCAATTTTTCCACTAAAAGTGGTATTGATCTTGATGAAAACAGGTTCATCTGAACTTTTCTCATCATCTCGTGACATTGGATCCAATTTACTCACCCTTTCAAGAACGTGAAAGTACCTCATCTAATATTCGCCGTGCTTCTTCCTTGATTTCTTCTATCTCTTTTTTTACAGTTAATTTGTATGAATCATCCCTCAAGAGTGATAAATAACTCGTAATGATCAAGACTGACTGGGAAATGCCAGCATGAGCACTAGTAACCCCAGACAACACGTTAGTTCTCAAGGAATCACTAGTTACTGAACGAATCTTCTCCGCTATTTCGAGAATTAAAAGACAATTCATTGCAGTGACTCGTGATAACTCGATGATTTCACGATAGTCATGACTTATTTCTCCTTGAATGATGTGTTTACTCTCTTTTGTCAACGAACGTGTCTCTTCCATCGTGGGAGCGACATTTTGCATTAATTCTACCTCTTTGTCAATTAAGGCTGTAAGACCGTCTCGTAATGTTTGAAGTCGGTTTAGGTAGTCTTGCAGTTTTTTGATGTCTACTGTATTTTTTTTCTCTTTTAGAATACTAGTACAAGATTTTTCTAATAACGCTGCTGCCATCGCACCATTCAATGCAGCAACACTTCCAGCAGCTGGAGACGATTCGGGTAATCCCAATTTCTTCAAAAAATCCACAATTTTCTGTTCTGTCGCATTAAAAGGATTTTCGGCAAGAGCCTCAAGAATTCTAAGATCTAGAATTTGCCGTGCACTGAAATCTTCAAGACGTAGGTAAAAATCCGTGGCATCTAAGAGAGCTTGCAAGGGCACCAATCCAACGACCTCAGAGCCTATTATTGGAACGCCAAATCGTTCTGCTTCTATCTTAATCAGTTCAAAAGCACGATGTAGGGGAGTTCCCTCATAATTAACCACGTTCATGCTAACCTGGGCGATTCCCCGGTTCTTCAGCTCAAATCCCAGAGCTTTTACGAATTTTAATCCACCACCACTTGCCCTTACATTTTGAGCAATTTTTTTGGCAATGTCTACGTCATTAGTCCCCAAATTCACGTTATAGGCAATGAGGAAACCTCTT
>JAJRXH010000079.1 GCA_024276395.1 archaeon | reverse complement strand
TTAACGGGTAAGGAATGGCGATTCAGCACGAAAACTGTCATCCCAAAATCCTACCCTCCATCTTTCTCGCTAGAACTAAGAAATCAACATGGCGGACAAAAACCTCCCGAATTAGCAGAAGAACTCATCAGAACCTTTAGCAAAGAAGGTGAATTAATCCTTGATCCATTTGCTGGGACTGGCAGCATCTTGATAGGAGCTACTCTCGCCAAAAGAAAAGCAATAGGAATTGAAATCAACCCTAAGTGGAAAGAAATTTATGACGAAGTTTGTAGGACACATGACTTGCCAAAACAAGAATTTTGGATAGGGGATTCACGAAAAGTCCTTCGTAAAGTAGCAACAGAGAGCATTGACTTTATTTTAACGGATGTTCCTTTTTTTAACATGGACAAACTTCCAAAAACTAGGGGAAAATTTTCTAGAGCTGGTGAACCATCCAAAGAACCATTAAAGAGCTCACTAAACCAGTTCAATGACTTAAAACCATATACAAGGGACGAATGGTTATTACTTCTTCAAAACGTGTTCAAGGAGTGTTTTAGAGTTTTAAAAACGAGGCGTTACATTGCCATATTCATCGGGAACATGTTCCGTAACATCGAAATCGAAAAGAATGGCAAGAGAAAAAAGATTGGAAAATACCTGATGCTTTCTGCGGATGTTGCGAATGTTTTAGAAGATGTCGGATTCATCCTCAAAGCTGAACGAATTTGGTATGATCCTGCAAAGAACTTGGGTATTTACGGGTATCCTTTTGTCTACATTCCTTCAATTGTAGATCAAAGGATATTAGTTGCAAGAAAAGAATCATAATTACCATTTATAACCATAACCACGTGTTGTACACTTCTAATCAGTTGATTAGGACAAAAAGAACTGGCATCAAAAACAAAATGAGTAAAGCAATTGCCTCCATAACCCTAATGATTCTATCCCGTCGTTCACACTTCTTGCATAAAAATTGGCGTTTAAATTCTCTCTTCTGACCCAATGCCTGTTCTACTATTCGTGTCTCTTTCCACACATCCTCCACACATTGAGTGCAATAATATTCCTTGCATTTTTGACATTGAGTATCAGCACGCCTCTGGGGATGATTCTTACAAAACTCCCCCATCTTACCAGTCTTGTAACGTCTTTTACTACCTTGTCGCCTCTTTCCCACTTACCTCGATCTCCAAGAATTCTCTAAAGAAGAATCAAGTTCGGAATCAAATAAAAATCAAATCTCCCAATAAAGTCGTTCATGAAGGTATTCAATATCTTAGTTATCTTGAAATTTGATTCCAACCAGGGTTTCTCATCGATGAGTGATAACGAGTGAATATAGAAACTAAGTTGCTCGACTTGGAGATTTGGAATGATGGATGTACCCAATAAGGCAACGACATCAACCAGTTCATCGTTAATAGTATTAGCAGGACCAATCATTCCGGTCTTGAAATCAATGAAGGCATAACCTATGGGCTTTCTCTCCCTTAATACCAAGAAGCCTTCAATGCCTTCAAGATTTAGAAAATCTATTAGGGTCCTTGATCTTTTCACACCTCTCAAGGTACGATCTAGTGAAAGCAATTCGCTGAAAGTTTTATCTGATGGATTTGGCTTTTCTATCTTTTTAAGAGCTAGATATTCATACTTTAAGGGGTATTGTTGCACCCATTCGACATAATCATCCAACGTGACCTCCCATCCCTCCAAGAAGGAGATCGGACGTAAATTAAATTTTTTTATCCAATTCATCATCACCTCGGGGGTAGGAAGATGAGGCGTTGTAACCAAGCAAGGCGCTTGCCTCTGGCTTTGTTCAGACTTTAAAAGAAATGACTCCTGCTGGGATGTTGACGGCTTTTCAACTTTCTCTTCGAAAAGTCGCTGGGGTAAACCTAAAGCGTCTTCGAGTCCTTCCTCGCTAGATTCCCAATTCTCAAACTTCCCAAGGTTATAGACATATTGTGGCGAATGAAAAGAGAGGATACCTTGACAACGATTTCCAACATAAATGAAGCTCGAATTTGAATGATGCGACTGCATTATTTCCCAGGTTCTCTTTATTTGACTAGCACCGACCTCACGTGCTGGAATTAGATGCTCACCATGGAATTGTAATATCGACTCCGCTTCATCAATTTTGATTTGAGTTGGTCTTTTAAATGACGCTGTTTGATGATTTTGCATTGACGACATTCTTCCTCATTGTGTATTGCTTTTTTCCATTGATGGTTCCTTTGATACTTGAGCCTCACTTGTAGAAGAAGAGATAAATTCAATATTAGTATCCATTGAGAGGTATTGAGTCTCAGTTGTCGTGACATGCAGAGAATACAGAATAAATGCCAATCCAACCAACATGAAGATCGAATCAAAGAGTAAGGCGATAAGAAAATTTCTATTTGTCAGAATGATCACGATACCACCGATGATGGCACCAACAGTTATGAAACCGAATCCCAAAGTCAGATGAAGAAGTGAACGATCCTTTTGAAGAACATAAGCTCGATACGAGTAATAAGTAATGATGCCGCCAATAATTAATACCAAAAATTTCAAAGCATGGACTAGTAATTCGACAAGTTCAAAACCATAAATTGTAATAACACCTTCTGGCATAATTTTTCACCTCAAATAAGTTTTGACATGCCTTCTGCCATTCTCTAACTTATAGTCACTTTCAAAAATCCTCAATGGAATGAAACACCAATAACATCTCACGGTCTTCCATCTCATCTTACGCTACTGACGTAACGTTTTCCAGATGTCTGCTATCCGACTAACAGGAGGTTTCCTTCTCATAACTTGTACGAATAATCCATCCGCGGAAAACACGAGGGTAATCTTTTGGATCAGTGAATACCACTTGAAGTACCACTTCCCATCTGGCAATCGATTTAGCTGCTTACCAAGGTAATTTATCTCTTCTAACCATTGAATTCTTCGATACAAGGTTGCCATTGGAATTTTTGTCTCGTCGTGAATCTCTTGTGCAGATTTTGGTGCCTTAGAGGTGACTTGCAAGATCATTCTGCTATAAGTATCACCCAAAACCTTGAGTACTATTGTCTCATCGGACTCTACATCTGAAAGGTCTTTTTTCGATTCTTTATCTCGATTAAAAGTTGCCATGGACAAAGCTTTATCCTCCACTTTCCGAAATGCCCTTTAATTCCTTTTTACCGCTCATCAACAAGTACTTGTCCATTTTTCATGATTAACACGATATTACTTGAATCTGTTAACGTTGTCACAGCTTTTTCTGGATTCCCCTTCACGACAATTAGGTCTGCATATTTCCCACGTTCAAGCGTTCCTAATTCTTTTTCTTTACCTGCCGTACGTGCAGCGATGCTGGTCGCTGCTTGGATGACAGATTGGCTCTTAAGACCCGCTTCATAAAGCGCACTTATTTCTAGGGCATTTTCACCATGCGGCGCCAAAGCTGGTCCCAAAAAATCTGACCCACAGGCAATAGGCACTCCCTTTTTTATTGCTATGCGAACTGATTCTTGATGATGCTTGAAAGCCTGTTTTGCTTTCTCAAGGCTGACTTCAGCAATCCCCAATTCCTTTCCTAATTTCACGATTCGAGAGATAACTGCAATAGTTGGAACAAAAATAGTGCTTTTCTCCACCATTTCATCAGCTAACTCGTCTGTAAGATAAATACCATGTTCGATAGTATCAACACCAGCCTTAATGGCATCACGAATTCCATTGGTCCCTTGTGCATGAGCGGCGACTAACTTTCCAAACCGATGTGCCTCTTCCACGATGGTCATCAATTCCTCCATACTGAATTGACTATGTTGTGGAAGATCTACCTCCGACAAGATTCCTCCAGTCGTGCACAATTTTATTACATCGGCGCCATTTCTTAACTGACGTCTCACGGCACGCCTGCATTCATCCACTCCGTCACACACCTCCCCAAGCCATCCTTCATGTTCAATCCAACTTTCTGGAGCGGAATGAACGTCACCATGACCAGATTTTTGAGATAACATTTTTCCAGCAGCAAAAATACGTGGTCCCAGTACCGTTCCTTCATTTATGGCACGTTTCAACTGAAGGGAAACACCAGACCCCAAATCTCTCACGGATGTAAAGCCACACTCCAAGATTTTTCGTGCATCTACCGAAGCCCTCACTGCCAATAATCCGACCGGCTCGGTTAACCACTGAAGAATGTTCATCGTCCGCGCGCCTATCAAGTGAACGTGAGCATCCCACATCCCGGGCATCACGACATAGTCCCTAACATCAAGTTTATTTGCATTTTTCAGTGGTTTCACGCTTTCAGAGGGTCCAATTTCCTTGATTTTACCATCCTCTATGCAAATGGCGGCATCCTTGATTGATTCTCCATTCCCCATGATTAAATGATCAGTTATGATGTACCAACGATGATTTTTTCCCATCTTGATCTTCCTTTTAATGAGTTCCAGTACCACGTTTTTACTGCATTTTTAAAAATTTTTTTAACATAAGAAGGGTGATAAAAGGTGATAAGGAAGCATTGATTGATTTCACTTGTGATAAGGAAATCCTTTAATGAAGCTCAATGCTCTAAAAATCTGTTCCAATAACATGACTTGTGCCAATCCGTGAGAAAAAGTCATTCTCCCAAAAGAGAGAAGAAAATCTGCATCTTTCTTCACGGTTGTTAACATGCCATATGGTCCTCCAATGAACCAGGTTGTATCTGGATGTTGTCTGATTAATTCAGATAGTTCTTCAGAGTTCAATTTCTCTCCTTCTGGTGTCAATACCACGTGAAAAAAAGATGAATACTTGATCTTCTTAGTGAAGTATTCCTTAGCTTCCTTGTTCATCCCCGAATCTTTCAAGTAGATTAATGTCACCTCGGCAAAATGTCTTATTTTCGATGCATAATCGTTAATAGCTTCTTTCAGATAAGATTTGGAAGGTTTTCCCACGAAAAAACAAGTTATTCTCATCCTCATCTCCAAACATCATTTGTTTTGAATCCATTGCCATGTTAACTGAATTCCACGTTGTAACTCAATTTTTGGATACCAACCAAACAAGCGGTTCGCACGAGTAATGTCCAAGCAGCTTCGTCGAGCGTCGCCAGATCTAGGTGGATCATGAATCACCTGGGGATTCTTCCCAGTAACTTCACGCATAATTTCCACTAGATGAAGAACACTTGTTTCTTTTCCAGTACCGGCATTCATAGCTTGATTTTGAGGGTTTTCACCACAGAGAACAATTAAATCCACCAGATCGCGCACGTAAAGATAATCTCTGGTATTTTTTCCATCTCCAAAGATGTGAAGAGGCTCACCACGCTTGATCGCATCTAAGAAGATAGAGATGACACCAGCTTCCCCAAATGGGTCCTGTCTAGGCCCATAAATGTTTCCAGGTCTGACTATCATGTATTTCAAGTCACTAACTCGCGCCTGATATTCAACGTACATTTCACCGCAAGCCTTAGATGTTCCATAAGGTGAGACTGGCTCTCGGGGTGATGACTCTGGTGTCGGAATGACTTGAGCATTCCCATACACTGCTCCTCCAGAAGAAACAAACACGAAAGAATCAACATCTTTTTCCACTGCAGACTCGAGCATGTTTATGGTCCCCAATATATTAATAGTCGCATCATACATCGGGTCTTTGACAGAAATGGATACCGATGCCTGTGCAGCCACGTGAAAAACGATCTCTACATCCTTCATTGCCGTCTTCACAATGCTCTTGTCAATGATTGAGCCCTTAATGATCTCAAGATCTTCTTTAAAAAGAGTCAAATTCGATTCCTTTCCGGTAGAAAAATCATCCACGAGTCTCACTTGGTATCCTTCAGAAAGTAACTTTTCACAAAGATGACTACCAATGAATCCTGCACCACCAGTAACCAAAACAACCATATAATGACCTCCCAATGAGTAAGTCTGAGGTTGAAGTCACGTCTTCAAGTTATTAGCGTCTTGTCTTGAGGGCCAACATCCTCGTAAGTTCAAGTCTTTTTTCTTTTGCGACGAACCACTCCACTCGAAGAAAAAGCTTTAGGACAACAATTGAATTTTTCGAGAGATTCCATCTTTTCTTCTCCGACAATGAATTCCTCAAGCAAGCTTCCTGGTTTGACAAGAGTCTCCTGCTCAATGAGACCTGATAAATCCTCTGGTTTAATCTTCATCCGGTATAACCATTCACCATATACATTCTCATTTAAACGTCTTGGTTTCTTTTTTAAACGTTGATTGCCCTCTCTAATGGTCACGGGAATGGGAAGAGCCATTGGAATGACATATTCTCCGGAATCAATACTCAAAAGGGTCTTGCCTTGAGGAAGAGATTGACCAACTTTCCGAGTAGATATGGTTCTAATCCCACCGATGTACCTTATAAGGAAGGAGGTAAACCCTAACTGATGAATATTTTCGTCACTATCATCGTTTTCTTCTTTTATCCATAAATGCAAAGGACTTATCGTGAAATAATAACGATCTTCTGGATATTCCAGGCCATTAATGATCAAGCTGCTTGTGCCTCCCTAATCTTTACTGTCCAATGATCGTTTACATTCCATCCTATAAGAATGTTGCT
>JAJRXH010000078.1 GCA_024276395.1 archaeon | reverse complement strand
AGTCGGTCAGTCAGTCAGTCGGTCAGTCAGTCAGTCGGTCAGTCAGTCAGTCGGTCAGTCAGTCAGTCGGTCAGTCAGTCAATCCTAGAAAGTTATGATAACCTCTAAGACAAGTGTCTCTTTTTGTGACTGTTGGAAACACATATTTTTTTCTTGAAAAATTGATCCACTATCGGCAAAAATAGAATACTTTCAAGTCAATGGTAAAATTAATTATTTTACATGAGTGGGATTCAAGAGTTGACAGGCCTAATGCGATGTCCATAAATCATTCACGATCAAGAAACGGAAACCATTGCCGTCCTCTCCTTAATGATCCCCCATTTTAGTTCCATTGAGGTCTCTCCTCATTCTTGTAATAGCGAGTGCTTTCGAAGCTTGAATAGCTCACCGTCAAGGCTTTGTCTCAACCTTTGGATTACTTGTCACGAGATAACGAGTGCGTGACGAGGTTCGTGACTATAGTAAAGGGAAATGAAAGAACAAGATACGTGATGAGAGTGACATGGCGTGATATCTCCAATAATTCTGCGACAAATGGGGTATCTATTCTTCGTAAACGCTTGCATCAAGAGACTCTTGATGTTTTTTTGAATCACAAGATTTTGGCTTCAGAAATGCCATCTTGCTCACGTGCCTTGTTTGTGGTCGTCCCTTGAGTGATCCAAAAAGCATTGAGAAAGGCATTGGGCCTCATTGTGAGAAAATGCATTCTAAGGTTTTTACATTCATCAAAAGTGGAGATGATTTTGACAAAGCCATTACACGGCTAAATATAGATGATGCGACAATTGAAAACCTCATTCTTTATTTATGGACATCAATGTCATCGAGAGAACGATCTGGGATAATCTTTCCCAGAAAATACCCAAGAAAGATGATAAATGAATTATCTATAGCGGGATTGTCTATCAATTCAATCTCATCAGAATTAGGAATTTCTAAAAGCTTGATCTTCAGTAATATTTCCTTAGAAGCAAAGAAGATTCGCCTATTGCATCTCTATGAAGAAAAAGAATTGACTTATTCTGAAATGTCACGTGTTTTGGGAATAAAAAACTAGTACCTTGAAAAATTGGCTTCGTCAAGTAAAACTTAAAAGACGACGCGATGAGCAAGAACGATTGAGGCAATGTACAAATAATTGCGAGATGATAATATCTCATTACTTTAATTTAACGGGTATTAGGCCCATAAGTGATCAATATGACTACATATCTGTTTCTGGAATTCGAAAAATACTTGAGAATGCGGGTGTTATTACTCTTCGAAATACTGAATTTTACGGCCTGAAGCGATATGCTAGCGGATTTTTTTTCATCGTCCAATTAATGAGCGATTAGAAGATGTCGTAAATGGACAATTGTTAGGAGATGCTACCTTAGCGGCTGTTGGAAAAACAAGTGCAGATGGATTACAAGCTCCTTCGCTTGATGAATATCTAAAATCTATAAGAATGATCCGGATGATACAGTCGAAATATCCCATGGTAAATGCAGTTAGATAAAGCCGCATCTATGTTCAATAAAAGTATTGAGATTTTTAGAAGATCACGAGTCGCTTTTTTCAGGTTAGCTGGTGCTATCGAAGTGAAGCCTTGGGTCCAATATGGGTATTTGAAAGTTCGGATTACGAGGGCCATCCATACTTTTATGAGCATCCAAAGGAGTCGATGTATAAATGAGAGTCTCAGCATCTATTCAATTTTATTCTGTATATAGACGGTGGTATTATGAAGGAAAAAAGAGAGTACCAAGAGATTTAAAGTTAACTCCTGATGTTCTCCTTCACTGGATTGTCGGAGATGGAGGCCACGTTGGCGGGGATCTCGCTATTGCCACCCAATGTTTTAGTGAAGAGGAAAATGAATTTCTAGCAAGCCTTATAGAGCAGGCACGTGGGAATAGATTGCAGTGTTTACAATTACACTCAAAATCGAAGAGAGTATATGAACTTAGAATAAAAAAGGTTCATGCTTCTAAGTTTTACGAATACCTTATGATGTCGCGTTCTGAAACATTAACTGTTGCAATGGATGTTTTCCCATGGAAATTCGACGCTAAGTTTCGTAAAAAAGATCTTATGAAATCGCTTCGATTTGACTGAGGAAATAAACAAGGAATCGATCCGCATCGGATTGGCATCTAAATCAATCCATTGAGTGACATTCTTTTAAACAGTTATAAATGACAGTAATGTGGGTATAGAGGTGAAGAAATTCCTTTTTACAGATTTCGGCTAAAATATGGTTATAATCTTTGGATCATTAATAAGTGGGGAATTCAGCAATGATTGATCCATTATGGCTGCGTAAAGAAATAATACAGATGCTACATGCGATTATTGCGGGTTATTTAGATGAGGTAACACCATCGGATATCGACCAACTGTTAACAGACCAACGGATCGCTTTAGCCATGGATAAAAGCAAGGCTTCTCTCTTAGAGCAGAGAGGCGACTTTTCATTACCTGTGTTTAAATTTGCAAAAATGCTAAAGAAAAATCCATTAGATTTGGCTAAGGAAATTGCAGAAGAATTGTTGGTAAGAAACTATGAATTAAGTGTTCCTCTCATTTCTAAAGCCTGGGCGGTTCAAGGATATGTGAACATTAGAGTCGATGACGAAGCAGAAGACACGTTATTGTCGAAGATGATTTCTTACTTCCTTTTTGAAGAACCATTCCGAATTAATGAAGAAAAGAAAAGAATTCTTATTGAGCATACGTCAACGAATCCAATGAAGCCTCTTCACATCGGACATACAAGAAATGCAATTTTAGGCGACACGCTAGCACGAATTTATCGCTATGCGGGGTGGGATGTCGAAGTGCAGAATTACATTGATGATTTGGGACGTCAGGTCGCCATTACCTTGTGGGGAATGGAGCAAATTGAACACAAACTAAGAAATGGAGAAATCAAGTTAAATTCCTTTCTTGCTGATGATGTAGACCCCGAATATCTAGAAGAGTTACAAGAACAACTTGAGAAGGGGGATATGAAGGAAGACTTGTTTCAAGGAATCGTGTACGTGTGGGCAACTCAACAACTAGAGTCAGGTAACCCAAAAGTTGCCGAAGAAATCGAGAAAATAATGAAAGCTCTAGAACATCGTGAGGAGCCTTACATTTCTCGTGGAAGACAGTTAACATTAGAGTGTATTAGGGAACAGCTACGGACAGCGTGGGAGCTAGGGATATTTTATGATTATCTTGTTTGGGAAAGTGATCTGATTGAATCTGGAGTGTATGATGAAGCATTGAAGGTAATGCTTCAGACACCACATGTGTACAAGGTTGAAGAGGGAGAAGATAAGGGCTGCATTGTCATCAACTTTAAAGGTTTCAAGGGTATTTCTGCCAAGAAACCTTACAAGATATTGGTAAGGTCAAATGGCGTTGCTACCTACGTGGCTAAGGACATCGCCTATACTTTTTGGAAATTCGGATTGACAACTACTGACTTAAAATTTAAACTTCTTTTGAGACAACCAAACGGTCAAGACTTGTTTACAAGTGATCCAACTGGTGCAACCATTAATAGAGAAAGAAAAATTGATTATTTAATTAACGTGATCGGGAAGGAACAAACATATGCACAGAAAGTGGTATTTTATGCTCTTAAGGTGCTAGGTCATGAACAGCAGTACAATAACTCGTACCATCTTGCATATAATCATGTCAAGTTGATTGGTTCTAAAATTTCTGGAAGAAAAGGAAATTGGATCGGTTCACATGCCGACAACGTAATAAAAATGACAAAGGAACGAGCTTTACAAGAACTTCGTTTGAGAAATCAAGATAAAAATCCAGAGGAACTGGAAGAACAAGCAGAAAAGCTAACAATTTCTCAAATTAGATATTTCATGCTACGTCCTCAAGTCTTAACAGAGATAACCTATAATCCCGATGATGTTGTTAACTTTCAAGGTGACAATGGCGCATTTATCCTGTACTGTCTTGTTCGTTCGCGTTCAATATTCAAAAAGATGAACATCAATCTGGAGGAGTTGGCAGAGAATAGGAATCCCAATGATGTTCAGAAATTACTCGGTTTATTAAAGAGATCGGAAGAAAGAATCCTCATCAAGGACATCATTAACGTGCCTTACGTTTTGTTGCAAGTTTTGAACAATAAAGATCCAAGCATTCTTGTTCAACATCTATACGTGCTTGCACGTGATTTTAATGCCTTTTACGAAAACTGTCCTATTAAAAATGAATCGGATAAAGATGTACAATTAGCAAGACTTGAATTATTATGGATATTTACCAAGTTAATGGAAAACATTTGCACGCACTTGATGGGAATGCCCATCCCAGATTTTATGTGATTCATTCCGATTTAGAAAGAATGGTTGTCGATATTTGAGAGGAGATGCGCTTAATGATGTTGCCAAAGAAGGAAAACCAAGATGGGATCATAATCATTGATGGCGATTCACTTACCATGGAGGACGTGATGAAAGTTGCACGTGAAGGATACAAAGTTTCACTAGCTCCATCCGTGCGTGGACGCGTGCTTAAGGCTCGCAAAGTCGTTGAGAAGGTCATATCT